>DOVB01000050.1:1219-13680 GCA_003520285.1 Halieaceae bacterium | reverse complement strand
GGTTATTGACGGTAATAGGTTCCGAGCGATAGTGTTAGCACTATTGCTTTTTATTTTACGGAGATGCTAATTATGCGAAAGGTAAAAATTGAAAACTACTAACTGCCATTTTACGGCGCTGTGTCTATCTTAGCTATTATACAATTGGTCCTCATTCTCGCCTTTGTGGTGTATGAAAGCTTGCTGCCTGGCGCTGAATACGAACTGGTGGAGCAGGCCAGACAGTATGTCGTGTTAGGTATCATCGCAGGCGTGAATTCGGTGCTCACGGCCGCCTTTATTTGGCATATAACGTGGCTCTATGAGCCGCTGTAGTCTGCTTTTTGCGTTCGTTATCTTGGTCGCTTCCGCAGCGCAGGCGATCGAATCTTGGGTGGAGTGTCGAGACGAAGGGGTGGTCCAGCAGAGCCTGGATTACTCCCGTGTGGCCGCATCTGTGGCGACTCAGCTCACCTATGAACTCGGACGATCGACCAGTGAGCAAGAGATCTTGCAGTTGTGGCTCGAGAGTGTGCAAGAGGCGGGTGGACGCGACGACGGGTTGCTGCACCAAGGCCTGTCTTATGCTGAGATGAGTCGTGTTATCAAGCGGCTGGGGTTTGCCCCCAGTGGCGTGGCTATCCCACTAGAGCTGGTACCTCGCTTGAAGCACCCGGTGATTATTTATTTCGAGGCTTTTGGTCAACCCCATTTTAGCGTATTGCGCTCCGCCAATAGCCGCGGCATAGAGCTAGCGGACCCGTCTTGGGGCACTGTGTTTATCACTTATCCCGAGCTGAGCTTGCTACTGGGGGGCAGCACAGAGATCAAAGCCCTGTGGCTGTCCGCTTAAGCGTTATAACCCGAGCGCTAGATGCGCTCTACGACCATGCCAATATCCCTGATCCACTGGCTGTGTTCGGTTTCAGTGGCGTTGGGGGCTACGACCGCCGTAGAGGCTCGATCTGCGCCGAAGTAGGTTTCTAGCGCTCGCTCGATATCCGATCGAGTACAGGCCAGAATTCGCGATCTGAACGCCAGTCGATCGAGGTGGGTGTGGCCAAATAAACGGTTATGAAAATGCTGTTTACAGGCGCCTGCTGGTGATGATGGCTTATCAATGGCAGCAATCACGCCCAAAATCGCTTCCTCGAGAGCTTCATCTGAGTAGCTGTTCTGCTTGGCCCATGAAATGGCGTGGTCGAAGTCGGTCAGTGTCTCTTGCAGCCTGGGATCGCGGTAGGAGTAAAATCGGAATACCCCGGTGCTGCCGTCCTGAGAGGCGCCGCCACCATAGGCGCCGCCTTGTTCACGAATGGCGCGATGCAAATACCCATTGCGCATCAGTCCTCCAAGAACCGTCAGCGCCGCCCCATCGGGGTGTTCCATTGTGACTGTCGGATACGCCTTGGCGCAGAAGTAAACCGAGGTGTTGGTTAGCCAGAGTTGATTTTTGCTGGCTGGCTCGAATGGCGAGTGTGTCAGGGGTTGTCGATTCGCTGCAGATTCGATGGTCCAGTGCGCCATGGTGTCTTGGAGTGTTTCAAGCACTTGCGACTCAGCAACGATTAAATGTCGACCACTGCCGCATAGGATCGTGCTATGGAGGGCTGCTAGATCTTGAGTGAGCTGATCGAGCACGGCATCATCTGCTAAATTTGCGTCTAGAAGCTTCAGTCTTTGGATAGCTCGCAATCCACCCAGTTGATCTTGAAGATTAGCGAGTGCCGAATGCGTCGCGCCAGCAGCACTCATGGCGAGGCTGTGGCCGGAACCAGTGATGCCATTCACTCGTCGTTGTGTGCGTTGGCTGACCAGCTCTTTGATACGCTTGCGTTCGTTAAATCGAACGGTAGACAGTGTATCTCCCATCAGATCGAGTTGCGCTTGCGCGTTATTCTTGAGCGCTTTTGAAGTAATGGCGAGGTAGCCTTCAAGCTGTTCAGAGCTCGTTTTGGCAGATCGAATCATACTGTGAGTATTAATGCCCCCGACGCACGCAGACTGACGCTGTTGCACCGCAAGATAGTCGCTCTTGCCCAGCCCGACATCCGTCATGAAATCGGTGTAAAGCGGCAGCAGGGCCATTTCAGTGTGATCCAGTTGCGCCAAGGGTGCCACCCATTCTCGATAGATCAAGCCATTGGTTCCGGCGGGATACCGATCGGTCTGAATTGGGCTAGCTACGGCGGTGAAGCTCGGCTCTGGCAGAGTCTCTGGCACATCGCTAATGCTCACCTTCGGTAGAATCGAAGAATCATCGGCTCGGCTTTGTCTGGCCTCTAGCGCCGCGGCCTGATCGGCAATTGCCTGTAAGTCTGCCGGTGAGAGCCCTGCTTTAATCGAGGCGAGACGCTGTTTTTCGCGGTCGGCCATGACACTGCTCAGGGTGTTATCGGGTTCGAGCGTGAGGGTCACACGGTGTGGATTATCCAGCAGCAAAATCTTGATGAGCTTTTGGATATAACCTGGATCCTCGACGTTGCGTTTGAGCTTGGCTAATGCAGGATCCAGATCAAGAACGTTCGCAGGATCGCCATAATGTGTTGCGGCACTCAATCCTTGCAAGATCAGGTTAAGCCCATAGGGCATGCCATCTCCTGTTATTTCACGCTGATGCAGCTCTAACTGGTGCAGTACCGCATCGATCTGCTCGGGAGCAAAGTCTGACTGCGCACAGTCCCTTAGCACACCAAGGATTAAATCCTCGAGCTGGTCAACGCGATCTACCTCACTTCCGGCAATACCGCAGCAAAAAACCATCTCGCGCATCGAGTCTTCGAGCCCACACAAAGGTGAGGGTGCCGTACCGAGGTCGGTGGTTTCCAAAGCCGCCATCAGGGGCGAAGCACTGTTTTCGAGCAGTAAGTTTGTGACGAGATGCGCTTCGAGTTGAGCCATAAGATTCTGACTTTCGCCAAGTTTCCAGCCCATGACGAGGTGCGTTTTGGCGCTCAGATCATCCGAATCGTCAAGGCTGTAAGCTTGCTTCAGCCGCAAAGGCTCACTGATCGGCGTTGCAAGATCCACTTCGATGTGGGCATCGGAGCGATCAAATTCGCTTAGGGCGAGGGTCTCAAATCGCTCTTGGTGCTGTGCGGCAGGTATATCACCAAAGGTCATGAAGATCGCATTGCTGGGGTGATAGTGCTTTTGATAGAACTGTTTCAGCTCGGAGTAAGTCAGCTCAGTGATCGCCTCTGGATCGCCACCGCTGTTGTTGTGATAAGTATTATCGAATAGCGCTGCCGACAGGGCTTGCCATAAAAGGCTGTTAACCGAGCTCATGGCGCCTTTCATTTCATTAAATACCACCCCTTTGTAGACCAGAGGCGATGTGAGGTCTTGATTATCTGAGAGTTCTAAACGATGGCCTTCCTGAGCAAAATCAAGAGGATCCAAGTTAGAAAAGAATACTGCGTCAAGATAGATCTGAAGCAGGTTATCGAAATCTTTTGGGGTCTGACTGGCAAATGGATAGGCGGTCCAGTCCGAGCTTGTGAAGGCGTTCATAAAGGTATTGAGGGAGCGCCGTAACATCATAAAGAAGGGATCACGAACTGGAAAACGGCGGCTTCCGCACAAGGCTGTGTGCTCTAGGATGTGAGCAACACCGGTCGAGTTTTGGGGTACCGTGCGCACAGCAACTAAGAATACGTTTTCTGGGCTATCGCAGGCTAGGTGGTAATGGTCGGCGCCGGTCGCTTTGTGCCTGTAGTGATTCACGTCAAGCGCAAGTGATGCGATGTGCTGAGAGCTCAGGTGTTCAAATGCGGTGTGGTGCGCCAATCCTGCGGTCATTCCTTACTCCTTCTCGGTGAGGGCGTAGTATAGCGCGCTCTGTCTCAATGTGCTGAACCTTTGGGTCTTGCGGGGGTGATCTCGATGCGATAGCGCCAGGGCCAACGTTTTCCTGTGACCCAGATTGCGTCGGAGCGCGGGTCGTAGGCAATGCCATTGAGGACATCCGTGTTGACAGCCCTCTCTGATTTCGGCAACAGGCCTGTCAGATCCAGTGAGGCCAGTACCTCTCCCGAGTTCGGATCAATCGCGACGATTCGGTCTTGATACCAAATGTTGGCCCAGATTAGTCCATCGATCCACTCGAGTTCGTTGAGCAGTGGCAGAGGCTTACCCGCCTCACTCACGTCGACTTGATGCGATAATTCAAACTCAGCGGGGTGGTAAAAAGACAGGGTAGCTGACCCATCGCTCACGATTAAATGCGAGGGAGACCGAGTGATACCCCAGCTCTCGCCACTGCGTTGAAACTGGCCAATCACCTTTAATGACGTCCGATCTCTTACCAGCACGACGCCTGAGCGCCAGGTCAACTGCAGGATACGATCATCGCTGACGGCAACACCTTCACCAAAATAGCGCCTCGGCAACGCTTCTTGCTGCATCACCTTATGTGTCTCGGCATCAATGCGCTGCAACAGTGACTCACCATAGCCGCCCGTGCCCAGAAGTACGTCGCCGGCATCGAAGGTAAAACCCTGCACGAAAGCGGCTCTGCTCTGAGGCGCTTGATCAATGACTCGATAGCTGAGGGCGAGTGGTGCCGTACTCGCGAGAACCACAGTGCCTATCGAGCTGGCGAGTAGGGCGATAAGAACGATGCACTTCATTGCGAGCGAATCAACTGTCGAATGGCAAAGCGCATGGGTGAAATACCTCGAGCGATAGAGGTATCGATGGGCAGTGGCTCATTCATAAGGGAGGAGGCAAGGATCTCAGCCGCCAGCGGTGCATAGGTCAGTCCACGTGATCCCAAACCTGTAAGAATACTCAGCCTCGGTCGCACAGGACTGCTGACAGGGAGTAAGCGCTTTGAATCGAATTGCAGTGCACCAAAGCGCTCTCGTAACAGGGCAAGATCTGGGACTGCACCGACCACGGGCAGGTAATCAGGTGTAGTGCACCGAAACCCGACCCGATGGCCGACCACTTGGATAGGATCGGAAGTCAAAAACTGCGTCAGCTTTGCCACATTTACCGTGTCTGAGGCCGAATCCGCGTTGGCATCACACTTGTTAAGATCAAAAGTTGCGCCGATGCAGTGCTGTCCATCGATCGCGGGAGCAATGTAGCCGTCATGGCAGATTGCAGCGTTGAGCTCGGGGAGCGCTTTAATTTGAGTGGTTTGTCCCCGAATAGATCGGGTTGGTAATCCGTCTGCGCCAAGAAGGTGAGTGCAGTCAGTGCCGCTCGCGATAATAATCTGGTCGCTCACCCATTGCCCTGTCTCGGTGGTGATCCGCGCCGCGTGATGATCGGTTTCAACGGTCAGAGCTCGTTCGGTTCGAAGCTCAATATTGGGGTGAGTCGCCAAGCGCTGACATAGCTTACGTGGCGCGATCCAGCCCGAGGAGGGGTAGTACAGCATAGGTTGCTGAATTAGGTTGCCGGCGATTTGGCTCGCCTGTTCAGCTGTGCAAGTGTAAGCCAGCTGGTTCAATCCGCGTAATCGGTCATCGATATCTGTGATCGGCTCGTCCGTTAAGGTATGCAAGGTGCCGCACAGCTGGCCATCCTCGCCGGCGGTTAAAAACCCCGTTCTGAACCAATGTTGATAGCGCGCAATAGCGAAACAGTAGGCAGCAATACCAAAGTCACCCAGCGGAGCTCGACGTTTTGGAATCCGACAATAAATAACCGCTTGGGTGTTGCCAGACGCTTGATTAGCAATACCGGTGGGGTCGAGGAGGGTCACGGCAACACCGCGTTCGGCGAGCGCGTAAGCGCTAAAACAGCCGGCTAGCCCCGCTCCGATAATAGTGACAGTTGCTGGCGCCTCGTGAGTGTGATCTGGTCTGTGCCAAGGCGTGACGGGCCACTGACTCGGTTGTTGCGGGGTGCGCTTGACGGCAAATAGCTGTTCTCGTTTACGACCAAATCCTGGCATTTTTTTGAGATCAAAACCCGCCTCAAGTAGGGGCTCTTTGATGTGTCGAGAGACACTGAATGTCGAGGCCGTGGTGCCGGGTCGAGACAGTTGAGCTATGCGCTGGAGCATCGTTTTAGACCACATTGATTCGTTTTTGCTGGGTGCAAAACCGTCTAAGTACCAAGCATCGACAGCGAGCTCTTGCTGCGTCCACTGCTCGCTGACTGACTCAGCATCCCCAAACCACAGATCAAGGCAGACGGCGCCATTGGCAAACAGCAACCGATGCACACCTGGCACTGGCGCTGGGTACTGAGCAGTGAGCTCTTGCCGGATCTCGTTGAGCTCTGGCCAATGACTGAGAGTTCTATCGAGATCTTCGAGCCGCATCGGAAAGCCCTCGAGGCTCACAAAATGTAACCGCGGAGCACCGCTTTCGAGCTCGCGCCAGGCTTGGTAGGTGGCACAAAAATTGAGACCAGAACCAAATCCCAGCTCGGCAATCACAAACTGGGCCTCGGTCTGTGCCCGCCATCGCGACGGTATTTGGTTGCCTTCTAAGTAGACGTGGCGCGATTCCTCGAGACCTCGCTCGGCATTGAAATAGATGTCATCGAACTGTTTGGAGACCGGTGCACCACTAGACCAATCCACTTCAGCGTGCGGTAAAGCCTGCCATGGAGGTGATGAATGTGTCAGCGGAAACTCCTTAAAAGCTGATTGAGCAGCTGGTCAACTTGGCCTTCTGCCGATACACTGCTCCGCATCGAAGCAGGTGAATATTATGGCGCAATCTCAAGCATCAATCTCGAACAAGCAGTTTATTACAATGTCGGTTAATTTGTTGCACAAAGCGTTTATTGAATCGACCAGAACGCACTCAAAGCAGCTATTTCGACAGTTGTCTGAAGGTGGTAAGCGTACCTTGACGCAAGTCAAAATGGACGACGGCGCTACGGTCAGGTTCGACGTATCGTTTGATCTTGGCGCTTATAAAGGCAAACTGAATTATTCAGCCTTTCGCGATCAATTACTCTTGTTGATGGCTAACTTCGTCGAATCAATGAAAGACGCCGAGGAGCCGAAGATGTTCCGCGCCGAAGGAGAAGAACACAAAATGTTATTCGGCGTCACTGCGCCCGCGATTGAGCAGGACCGAATTAACATTATGGCGCTCGCGGCAGAGGTCTCGCCAAACTCGCCCGAGGTGCTGCTACAGTTGATCTATTTACCCCCCGACCAGTTTATTGAGCCGGCTCAGCAAGATTCGGGCGTCCTCGGAGCTTAGTGTTTAATTACCTGATAGTTACGTCATCTGGACTTCAGGCAGTGTGGCAAGCGTGAGCGTTTGTTGTTCGGTTGGTGCTAAGACTTCTGCTTCACCATCCGCAACCAGCTGATTGTGCTGATTGTGTACCTCGCACTGTAATTTTACTCTCGGTTTGCTCTCGTGTTTGTCGATTACCGTGAGGGTGACAGTGATCGAGTCGCCGAGCATCACTGGGCGCTTGAAGCGCAGCGATTGGCCCAAATAGATGGTCCCTGGCCCTGGAAGCTTCATGGCAATAGCAGCAGAGATCACTGCACCTGTGAGCATGCCGTGGGCAATACGCTGCTTAAATTGGGTGGTTTGAGCGTAGCTGTCATCAAGATGAATAGGGTTCGCGTCGCCTGAGAGTGACGCAAATAGCTGCACGTCTTGCTCGGTGACAACCTTGGAGTAGTGCGCTTGCTGGTGGATGCTGAGTTGATCAAAAGGAATGTTGGTGAGCGTTGTCATAGCCGATTCTCGCAAAGGAAAGGTGCTAGAATAACCACCGAGCAAGCTCAGGTCGACTACTCTCGGCCCTCAAATGTGATTGTTGAATCGCCGCACAGTATTGACGAGTCGACCCTGATTTATGTCTGAAACCAGTACCACTCCACAGTTCAACTTAACCTTCCCTGAGTCGTTGCCGATCAATCAGCGTCGTCAGGATATTCAAGACGCGGTGCTGAACCACCAAGTTGTGATCATCGCGGGCGAAACGGGTTCTGGCAAGACAACTCAGTTACCCAAAATGCTCTTGAGCCTGGGTCGTGGACAGACGCAACTGATTGGACATACTCAGCCCCGCCGCTTAGCAGCTCGCTCAGTCGCCGCTCGAATCAGCGCAGAGCTGGGTGTTGAACTGGGGGGTGTCGTCGGCTATCAGGTTCGATTTGCCGATCAGCAGTCAGAACAAACTCGGCTGAAGCTCATGACAGATGGTATTCTGCTGGCCGAGATACAGCATGATCGCTTACTCAAAAAGTATGACACCCTCATCATCGACGAAGCCCACGAACGCAGTCTCAATATTGATTTTTTGTTGGGCTACTTAAAGCGAATTTTGCCACAGCGGCCCGATCTCAAGCTCATTGTGACGTCAGCGACGATTGATGTGGAGCGCTTCTCTGCCTATTTTGACGAGGCGCCAATTATTGCTGTTGAAGGGCGAACTTATCCGGTCGAGGTGCATTACGAAGACCAAGATCAGCACACTTTCGATTTGACTCAGGCGGTTGTTGATCGACTCACATTGATCGATAGGGGTCGCTACGGGGACCGCGGCGACGTCTTGGTATTCTTGCCCGGAGAGCGCGAGATACGAGACATCGCCAAAGCACTTAAAGGTCAAGAGAGCTTCGACGTGTTGCCTTTGTATGCTCGACTCAGTGCCACAGAGCAAAATCGAGTCTTCCAAACTACGTCCCGCCGAGGCGTTCGGGTGGTGCTGGCCACGAACGTGGCAGAAACCTCACTGACCGTGCCGGGTATTCGGTATGTGATTGATCCGGGCACGGCCCGTATTAGTCGCTATAGCTACCGCAGTAAGTTGCAGCGCCTGCCGATTGAACCGGTGTCCCAAGCGAGTGCAAATCAGCGTAAGGGCCGTTGTGGTCGGGTTGCTGACGGCGTGTGTATTCGGCTCTATAGCGAGGATGAGTTTCTTAATAGGCCTGAGTTTACCGACCCCGAGATTAAACGCACCAATCTGGCCCAGGTGATTCTGCAAATGCGCTTGCTGAAACTGGGTGATGTAAACGCGTTCCCATTTATTGAGCCACCCGATCCTCGTTTGATTCGGGATGGCTTTACGCTGTTGAATGAACTCGGTGCGGTGGATCCTCAACAGGCTTTGACCCCGCTAGGTCATCAGCTGGCGCGATTGCCAGTCGATCCCAGGCTCGGTCGCATGATTATCGCCGCACAACAACAAGGTGCCCTAGCAGAAATACTGGTTATCGTGAGTGCGTTAGCAGTGCAGGATCCGCGTGAGCGGCCTGCCGAAAAAAGAGAGCAGGCTGATGCATTGCATCGACGTTTTCAGCACGAGAAGTCAGATTTTTTAAGTTGGATTCAGCTGTGGCAGTATCTCGAGGAGCAGCGCACTCAGCTCGGTACTAATCCGTTTCGGAAGTTGTGTCAGCGTGAGTTTTTGAACTACCTCCGGATTCGTGAATGGCGCGATACCCACCGTCAGCTGGTATTGGCGTGCCGAGCCTATGGATGGACAGCGCGTGATATTGCCCTAGAACTCGATTACGAATCGATCCACAAGAGCTTGATGGCTGGTTTGTTGAGCTACATTGCGACTCACCATGAGGGTCCAGAATATGAGGGAGCGCGGCAGCAGAAACTGAGGATATTCCCCGGCTCGGTCAATTATAAAAAGCGCCCTAAGTGGATTATGGCGGCTGAGATCGTTGAAACGACGCAGGTATTTGCACGCACGTGCGCAGCCGTTGAGCCAGCATGGGCCTTGGATATCAACCCCTCGCTGTTGAAACGTCACCATTATGAGCCAAGTTGGCACTTGCGCTCGGGACGAGTTCTCGCCTACGAGCGCGTTTCTTTGTACGGCTTGACCTTGAGTGACAAGCAGCGAGTGAACTATGCACCGATCGATCCAGTGATCGCTCGTGATGTATTTATTCGCGAGGCACTGGTTACCGGCCGTATCAAGCCAAAGCCGCCATTTTTGAGCAAAAATTTGAGCTTGCTAGAAGAGCTGGTGCAGCTGGAAGAGAAGACCCGTCGCCGCGACCTGATTGCCACCGAACAGGCACTTGCTGAATTTTATAATGAGCGTTTGCCAGCCAATGTCGCGAGTGGTGCGGCGTTAATGAAAGCGCTCAAGCGAGATGCTTCTCTGGCTGAGCAGTTGACCTTTGCACAGGCAGACGTGCTTGTGAATACCCTCGCTGATGGGACTGTTGCTCAGTTTCCAGATCGTTGGGAGTGGCGTGATCTGAGCTTATCCCTTTCGTATCACTTTGAACCCGGTCATGTTCGCGACGGGGTGACTTTAACCGTACCTTCTGCCCTGTTAAATCGTCTCCCACGGTATTTACCGCAGTGGTTGGTTCCGGGTCTGCTGCCTGAGAAACTCATAGCTTTGGTGAAAACCCTGCCAAAACGGTTACGGAAGCAGTTGGTGCCAGTGCCCGATAAAGTGCATGCAGCTCTCGCGACCATGGCACCAGCCGACACGCCATTGTTAATGGCGCTGGCCGTCGCTTTTAAACGCACGGCAGGTGTCGTGATTCAGCCCGAGGATTTTGGCGCTGACGCCTTGGAACCTTATTATCAAATGAATATTTGCATTGTCGGTGATGAGGGCGACATTCTGCGCCAAGGGCGCGATTTAGAAGCGCTTATTGCAGCTACACGGGCAACTAACGAGGCGGCAGAAACACACAGTGAGACCCGCAGTGCAGCGGTAGACAAAGCCTTGTACACAGACTGGACCTTTGACGATCTGCCCTCCCAGATTCAGTTTACTCAGGCGCGAACTAAGGTCACCAGCTATCCTGCATTAACTGACCGCGGTGATGCTGTACAAATTGTACTCTACGATTATCCCGAGGCAGCAGAAGTTGCACATAAACAAGGGCTACTGCGTCTGGCTTTGACCTCTGAACGCGCTATGGTTCGAGATTTACAGCGTCATGCCTTCAGATCTCCAGCGGCTCAGAAGGTATTGCTTGCAGCGGGTATCGAACGCTCGGCACTCGTAGGTGCTCTTGCTTCACTCTCGTTTGCACCAAGCCTCGTTGATGAATCGGGGTTGGTTCGGTCGCGATCGAGTTTTGAGAAATGTCTAAAGCACAATAGACGCGCAGTGCTTGATCGGGCGCTACGCTTTGAGTCACTCCTGCTGGCTGCACTTCAATCGCTTGGCGAAACACGCGTAGCACTCGGTCGCACGCCATCGCTAGCGGAACTGATGCCATCGAAAAAGGATGCCTTGCAGCATTACCAGCGGCTGCTGCAGTTTGATGAATGGGTTAACTGGCCCGCGGGTATGATGGATCAATTGCCGAGATTCGCCAAAGCGCTCGCTTGGCGCGTTGAGCGTTTGCAGTCGCAGTTGCCCAAAGATCACAAGTCAGTCGCCATACTGCGACCGTTAGAGCAGCGGTGGATTGATTTGGTCGCGCAGCGCTCCGCACTTGCGGTGGTGTGTGAACCGCTGCAAGAGTATCATTGGATGCTTGAAGAATTTCGGGTGTCATTGTTCGCCCAGCAATTGGGGACTAAAATGCCGGTGTCAGTGAAGCGACTGGACGCGGCATGGCAGTCGATCGAGCAATGGCTGATCGAAAATCCACTTTAGTGCGTAGAAAACTATCGAAATCTAACTCATCAAGGACATAATGATTAAGACACTTTTAATTGTTGGATTACTGTTGCCGAGCCTTGCCTTGGCCTCTGGCCCTTTAACTGAAACTAACACTAACGACCCTTTCGAAGAAGCCAACCGCGTGGTTTTCGCATTCAATGATCGCTTAGATCAGTGGGTGTTAAAGCCTTTGGCGCAAGGCTACCGTGCGGTTTTACCAGATGTCGCGGAGCGTGGTGTGGGTAATGTCTTTCTGAACTTGAGTGAGTTCAACTCAGCGGCTAACAGCATTTTACAGGGCAAACTCGATGCCGCTATGGCGAGTGGTGGCCGCTTTGCCGTGAATACCACCCTCGGTATAGGGGGGTTGTTCGATGTAGCCAGTGCAATGGGTATGAGGTCACGGCATACCGATCTTGGCGAAACGCTCGCTGTTTGGGGTGTCCCTCGAGGACCCTATTTGATGATCCCATTTTTTGGTCCATACACTGCACGCAGTGCGCTGGGTGCCAGTGTCGATGTGTATCTGTCTCCAGAAGCCTATATTTCCTCAACGCGCGGTCGTAACAGTCTCTATGGGATACGAGTTCTCGATGAGCGAGCCGAGTTGCTCGATGCCGATGCTCTGCTGACCGGTGATCGTTACGTCTTTCTGCGCGATGCCTATTTGCAGCGGCGTGCCGCAGAAATCGAGGTGGAATCTTCTGACACCGGTTTCTCTGACTTTGGAGGTGATTGGGAGGAAGATGATTGGGGCGATGATCCCAATTAAAAGCGGTGATTGTTCGCATTTTTTGCACTGAACATTGCCATCGCATGCGGGTTTGCTACCATGGCGCAACTTTTTAGTAAGCGAAGTAAATGACCGATTTAGTCGCTAACATTATTTTAATAGACGACGACCCCTCCAGAGCGAAGACCAGCGCTGAGCTGCTAGAGTCGCT
>DOVB01000050.1:0-977 GCA_003520285.1 Halieaceae bacterium | reverse complement strand
GCAAAAGACGCGATTCTTGCGCTCGATATTCATGTTCCGGCCATTATGCTCAGTGACAAAGCCGATGCGGATATTATGCTCACCGCTCTGCGTTTGGGTATGAGCGACTATTTTATTCGTCCGATCGTCGAGTTAGAAACCTTGAACGATTCGATTGTGCGATGTGTCAGGCGGCGGCGAATTCGGCATGAACTGAGCGAGTCTAAGCGCAATTTAGAGACAGCCAACGTGGAACTGCGGCAAGCGCTGGCAGTGCTCGAGCAGGATCAGCAAGCGGGGCGTCAGGTTCAATTGCGAATGCTCCCTCATTCTCCGTTTCACGTTCAGAACTATCAGTTTCGTCACAGCGTGCATCCTTCCTTGTATCTCAGTGGCGATTTTATCGACTACATCACAGTGGGCGATAACCATGTTGTGTTCTTTATGGCGGATGTTTCTGGTCACGGCAGTTCATCAGCGTTCGCGACGGTATTGCTTAAAAATCTCTTCGCCAGAAAGCGCTCAGACTTCATTCGAAGGCACGATCCCATGCTGCTCGATCTGGTTGCGATGCTTGAACATGCGAACAAAGAGTTGCTTGAACTCGGGGTAGGGAAGTACGCCACCATGATTACTGGCGTCATAGATACAAGGGCTAATACCCTTGATTACTCGGTCGCTGGCCATCTGCCATTGCCGATTTTGAAGACTCCGACAGGCGCCGATTACCTTGCTGGCGAGGGTTCGCCAGTGGGCTTAATGGAGCACGGTCGCTACCAGATTCAGAGAATAGAATTACCCGAGTCTTTCATGCTGGTGATTTTTTCGGACGGTATTCTCGATATTATTGAGGGCGATGATCTTATTGCCAAAGAAACAGCACTGAGAGTGATTGTAGAAAATAGCGACTCAAGCCACACCGATCTTTTACAGCGATTACAGCTGGCCGAGGTAAAAGATATGCCGGATGACATCGCTGCGCTATTTATCACGAGAGG
>DOVB01000011.1 GCA_003520285.1 Halieaceae bacterium | reverse complement strand
ACTCTTCTCAGAAGCGATTACGATGACGGTAGCCTAGAGCAAATTGTGACCAGCGGCGGCTCAGTCTATTTAGCGGCATTGGGATACGTGATCTCACATTGGCTAATAACTGGGCTACCTCTTATGCTGTTGGTGCCCTTATTTTCACAGCTGCTATCTATGCCAACCGAGGGTGTGTTGGCACTTGTCGCAAGCATTGGTGTGGGCACTTTGTTGCTCAGTGCTCTGGGCACCTTAGGCGCTGCCCTAACGGTGGCGCTGCGCCGTGGCGGAATGCTCATAAGTCTTCTATTATTGCCCTTAGAGGTACCTGTTCTGATCTTGGGTGCAGGCCTGGTTGAGAGAGCTATTTCGGGGTTAGCGATACAAGGGCTGTTGAGTATTTTGATTGGACTTGCCGTGCTAGCAGTGACGCTGGTACCGATTGCGATAGCAGCATCGATCAGAATCAGCTTGGAAGTCTAATGAGTTGCTTGGCCTCTTTGCAGCGGAGTTTTGAATAATGGCTTGGACATGGTTTCATCGATTAGGGTCACCGCCTTGGATTTATCATTTCGCCGGTCGTGTACTGCGCTATTTATTGCCATTGACCCTGCTCATGTTGTGCGTTGGCGCGGTTTGGGGCCTGGCGTTTGCGCCCCCGGATTTCCGGCAGGGTAACAGCTACCGCATTATCTACATTCACGTGCCAGTGAGTGTGGTCGCTTTGGCTGGCTATTACGTGATGGCAATTGCTGGGGCGGTCAGCTTGATATGGCGTATGAAAGTTGCTGACCTGATGATGCGCGTCGCTGCGCCGATCGGAGCAGGGCTAACGCTGCTTGCCTTAGTCACTGGCGCGGTGTGGGGGAAGCCCACCTGGGGTACTTGGTGGGTGTGGGATGCGAGGATTACTTCGATGGTGATCCTCTTGTTTCTCTATATCGGCGTATATGCCTTGTATGAAGCCTACGACAATAAGACGCTCGCCGCCAAAGCCTGTGCAATCCTGAGTTTGGTGGGCACAGTCAATATTCCAATCATCTATAAGTCGGTCGATTGGTGGTATAGTTTGCACCAGCCGGCGTCGATAAAATTCACCGGTGGTACCACAATTGATCCCAGCATGTTGTATCCCTTGCTTTTGATGATCAGCGCTGTCTACGCGCTTTATGTGTGTCTGCTATTGCTCGGGTTGAGAGCGGGTTTGATTGACTCCGAGAGCACGACGAACTGGGTCAAACGAGAAGTTCTGGGAGAACACTAATGTATTTCGAGTCAATCGCGGACTTATTAGCGATGGAGGGCCATGGGGTCTTTGTGTGGTCGAGCTACGCGGTTTTCGCTATCGTTATTGGGCTGATGATTTATCTGCCAATCGCCCAATTAGCGCGGCACAAAGTACGCCTCAAGGCGCGCTTCGAGGCGCTCAGTCGCTCTGAATTAGAGCTCCCACACAAGAGGTAGGCTGTTATGCATCCCAAACGTAAAAAACGCTTGTGGCTAGTGATCGGGGTTGTCATTTTCTCTAGTGCGGGTATTGGGTTAATTGCCTATGGTTTGAGTGGCAATATCAACCTTTTTTATCCGCCGGCCGAGGTCGCGGCTGGCAAGGCGCCCCACGGTCAGTCGATCCGTGTTGGCGGGATGGTTGTGGAAGGCAGCATCCAACGTTCAACGTCCAGCTTGGAAGTACGGTTTGAAGTCACCGATTATGCCGCGGTGGTGCCTGTGATCTACAGCGGGATTCTGCCTGATTTGTTCGATGAGGGGCAGGGCGTCGTTGCTGCTGGAATGCTGACTGAGCAAGGATTGTTTCAGGCCACCGAGGTGCTCGCCAAGCATGACGAGAACTACATGCCACCAGAGGTCGCCGATGCACTCGAGAAAGCGGGTAAGTTACCATGATTCCTGAGTATGGGTTATTTGCTCTGATCATGACTTTTGTTACTGCCATCGCGCTTACAGTCGTGCCAATGTGGGGGAGTTGGCGAGGTCATTCCGCTACCATGAGTAGCGCACGACCGCTGGCGATCGTCATGTTTGCGTTCTGTTTGCTCAGTTTCCTTTGTTTGACCTATCTCTTTCTTACCGATGACTTTTCGGTTGTTGTCGTGGCGAGTAACAGCAATTCGCTCTTACCTGATTTTTACAAATTTTCAGCCGTTTGGGGCAATCACGAGGGCTCTATGCTGCTGTGGGTGTTGGTCCTTGCGGGATGGACTTTGGCGGTCGCTATCTTTAGTGCAGATCTACCAAAGATCCTGCTAGCTCGGGTGCTTTCCATTATGGGAATCATCAGTGTTGGGTTTGTGGGATTCTCGTTGCTGACGAGCAATCCCTTTGCTCGGCATCTTCCGAGTACACCGATGGATGGCAGTGATTTGAATCCTTTGCTGCAAGACCCTGGACTGATCATCCACCCACCGCTTCTCTACATGGGTTATGTCGGCTTTTCAGTCGCTTTTGCCTTTGCCATCGCGGCCCTCATGGGTGGCAGGCTCGATGCGGCGTGGGCACGTTGGTCAAGACCTTGGACGAACGTGGCTTGGGGATTTTTAACGCTGGGAATTATGTTGGGCAGCTGGTGGGCTTACTATGAACTTGGTTGGGGTGGCTGGTGGTTTTGGGACCCGGTAGAGAATGCATCGTTCATGCCCTGGTTAGCCGGGACTGCATTGGTGCACTCATTGGCGGTGACCGAGAAGCGGGGTGTCTTTAAAAGCTGGACGGTACTGCTGGCGATAGCGACCTTTTCGCTATCATTATTGGGCGCGTTTTTGGTCCGCTCCGGTGTGCTCACATCGGTACATGCGTTCGCAACAGATCCCGAGCGAGGCCTCTACATACTGGTATTCTTATTAATAGTGGTCGGCGGATCGCTACTCTTGTTTGCGCTTCGAGCGCCGGCAGTCAATAGCGAGATCAGATACTCTTGGTTGTCTCGAGAAACCCTGTTGCTGTTTAACAATGTGGTTTTTCTTGTTGCCACTTTGACGATTTTGTTTGGCACCTTGTTTCCCCTACTAATGGATGCGCTCGGACAGGGTAAATACTCGGTGGGGCCGCCTTACTTCAATGCTGTTTTTATTCCCCTCATGGCGCTCTTAGTGCCGGCTATGGGTATTGGTCCTTTTACTCGATGGCGGGCTGACTCAGGCGCACGATGGACGCGTCCCTTGATGTATTCGGCGGTCGTCTCACTCCTGATGGCCTTAATCTTGCCGCTGCTCGGCGGGGCAATGAATGTGTGGGTGAGCCTGGCCGTATTGCTTGCTGTTTGGATTGTCTTGGGACTGGTCACCGATATCGCCATCAAGCGCGGCAATTCTGGGACTTGGCTCTCGGTTTTAAGACGCCAGACGCCGAGCTATTGGGGTATGGTGATTGCTCATCTTGGGTTTGCTATGACGATTATCAGCGTCGTGGTGGTCACGCAATGGAACATGGAAAAAGATTTGCGTATGGTGCCCGGCGATACTGTGACCTTTGGCGATTATCAGTTCCAGTTTGAAGGTGTCGAGAAGGTCAGAGGTTCAAATTATGACGCCGATGAGGCGACCTTTAGCGCGTTCTATCAGAGCCGCCTGATT
>DOVB01000173.1 GCA_003520285.1 Halieaceae bacterium | reverse complement strand
TCTGGCACAATCAGCTTAGCCATCATGAGCGCCCCGGGCGCAGCCATGAAACTCGCGGCCAACAGATACTCGAGTGGAATACCAAGCGCCACGTATCCCGCCATCACCGAACCAGCTATCGAGGCCATGCCCCCAACCATAACGGCAAACAGTTCTGACTGAGTCATTCCAGGAATATAAGGCTTGGCCACCAAAGGCGCTTCGGCTTGTCCCACAAACACGTTGGCCGCAGCCGACAGCGATTCGGAATGACTGGTACCTAGCGCGCGACGCAAACCACCGCCGATAAACTTAATAATCCAGCGCATCACACCAACGTGGTAGAGCACAGCGATCAGTGAGGAGAAAAAGACCACAACGGGTAATACGCTTAGAGCAAAGACAAAGCCAATTTCGTTACTGTTGATTAAGTTACCGAACAAAAACTCGATGCCGACGCGAGAATAGCTAAGCAGCTCACCCACGCCCACAGCAATTGATGCAAGCAGCTGCTTACCCCAAGGGACAAACAGAACGAAGCCCCCAATACTGGCTTGAATCAGAAATGCGACCACCACCGTGGACCAGCGAATGGCAGACCGACGAGTAGATAATAGATACGCTATCAGAGGGAGTAATAAAACACCGAGCAAGCTCGTCATGGCGATATCCTAGCAATTGATGCGTGATTGAACCGCAAGATCATAGCCGGCCCAGTTTTTGGGCAGCAAGGATAAAGCATGCGGATCGAAAAAGGTAATATCTCTGCGCTTTGCCGCCCTGAGCTGGCATCAACGTGCAGCCATGACCCCGTTCTGGCGGCCACAGCGGAGACCACGGGAGTCATGTAGGGGTGCAATTGCGATAGAGGATACAGCGCAGTCACTCTTCAGCCTGAATGGGTATCAAGACAGCGGTAAAAGAGCGTTAAGGCCTCTGGATTTGTGAGTGCCTCGGTGTTGCCAATGGGCTCACCATGGATCGCTTTACGCACCGGAATCTCGGCAATCTTGCCGCTGCGTGTTTTAGGGATATCGGGCATCGCTTGAATGACTGCCGGGACGTGGCGAGGCGATGCACCCTGGCGAATTTGCGTCTTGATTTTGGTCACGATCGCCTCCGTCAAAACCTGTCCTGGCTGCATGACGACAAACAAGATGACCCGCACGTCATCACCCACCACCTGGCCCACACACACACTTTCGAGTACTTCAGGAATCATTTCTACTTGCCGATAAATTTCGGCAGTGCCAATGCGAACCCCACCCGGATTAAGTACGGCATCTGACCGGCCGTGAATGATGAACCCTCCTTCTGGGGTTTCTTCAGCGAAATCACCATGCGCCCAGACGCCCGGAAAACGAGCAAAATAGGCCTCGTGATAACGAGTCCCGTCGACGTCATTCCAAAACCCTATTGGTGCGCTTGGAAAGGGACTCGCACACACTAATTCTCCTTTTTGGTGCTGCAGTCGAGCGCCGGTATCATCCCAAACTTGGACATCCATTCCCAAACCAGCACATTGAATTTGGCCAGCGTAGACCGGCAGGGTTGGATTACCAAGCACGAAACTGCTCACAATATCTGTGCCGCCACAAATCGACGCCAAACAAAAATCCGATTTTATCGAGCGGTACACGTACTCGAAGCTCTCGTGCGCCAGCGGCGATCCAGTGGAGAGCATAATTCTGAGTGTGTCGACCTGTTCTGGTCGAGCCACAAACTCTTCCTGCTGCAGAGCTGCTATGAAGCGCGCACTCGCACCAAACGCGGTCACCGATTCGCTCATGATTCGCTCAAACAAAGCACTAGCAGTCGGGTAGATAGGGGCACCATCGTAGAGTACCACTGTTGCATTACTCGCCAAGCCACTCACCAACCAGTTCCACATCATCCAGCCGCAGGTGGTATAAAAGAACAAGCGATCGCCAGCTCGAAGATCGCTATGCAGCTGGTGCTCTTTAAGATGCTGAAGCAGAGTACCGCCGACACTGTGAACAATGCATTTGGGTTTACCCGTGGTGCCAGAGGAGTAAAGAATATAGAGCGGATGGTGGAAATCTACTTGGGTGTACTCTAACGGCGCATCTGGGAATGCATCAAGGACATCGGTGAAGGCATGACCCTGCTCGAGACCGGAGTCGATCTCGCCCAACAAATCACTGACCACCACCGCCTTGAGCGAAGGCAACTGATCCACAATTTGGCGGACTCGGGCACCAATAGAGAACCGCTTACCGGAATAATAATACCCATCACAAGTAAACAGCACGACGGGGTTAATCTGACCAAATCGATCAAGCGCACCTTCGGTGCCAAAATCAGGAGAGCAGCTCGACCACACGGCTCCGACACTCGCAGTTGCCAGCATCGCCACAACCGTATCGCTGATATTGGGCATCATTCCGGCTACGGTGTCTCCTTTACCAACACCGTGCGCCACAAGAAATGAGCGCACCGACGCAACCCGTTGCCGGAGCTCAGCAAACGTCAGCTGACAGCGACGACCGTTCTCTAACAACTCAATGATCGCGAGCTGATCTGAACCGCCCTTCAAACAATTTTCGGCAAAATTGAGCCTCGCACCCGCGAACCATTGGGCGCCAGGAAAAGCCTGTTCATGGTCTAGCGTCTGAGTTGGCGGCTGAGCCGATACCACACCGCAGTAGTGCCAGATACTGCGCCAAAAGTCCGCTTTGGAATCAACCGACCACTGATGCAGCGCTCGATAATCCGTGCCCTCAAAACCAGAGTGTTCACGTACGTAATCGGTAAAACCCGCCATCAGAGTCTCAGCTCGTTGTGCTTCAGTGGGCACCCAAAGTGGGGTCGCCTTAGTCACGTGCGCTCCTTCCGTAATTCATCTAAATCCATCATCCGAGGGCGCGGCAGTGGGTCATCAGCGCCAGATCAAAAGCACCCCAGGCGGGGTCGCAGAGGAGTTCGCCACTGGGACCCAGCACCTGACAGTCAGTGAGCGACAGAACCAACAAGGCGCCTTCGTCTGATCGTGTCACACCAACAAGCTCAGCACTCAGAGCAACCCCGGTATCGTACCGCCAATCCAGCCTGGCGCCAGTCGCAAGACCTGCAGCTTCCAAATCCGACCCCATCGCTGTGATCCAAGAAGATTGAGGTAACCCACTAGGTTCACCGATTGGCGCACTAAAGCCATGCGGATGCTGCTCGAAACCCTGACCAGCCAACGTGGCACTCTCCCAGATTAGCCGCGCCGGACCACTGGCCACAAGATAATAGGGACGATGATCATCGGTGGTTAAACACTGTATCTCAGGTGCCTCGAGAATCAGACCCGTTGAGAGTTCGTAGCGCGCCATACCAAACCCCTCGTCCTAATCTCGAAA
>DOVB01000172.1 GCA_003520285.1 Halieaceae bacterium | reverse complement strand
CACTCGACACTGATAATGCATACCCCCAGCGCTGCACCGCGGCTCTCGATATCCGCATTGAGATCCCATGCAGTCAGAATCGACCTTGCCTGCTGGTACAGCTCGTTCTCTGTCTGCGCAGTAGCGGCGATTGCTGCAGCCAAATAACGCCCAGCACGGCTATCGGGCGAGTATGCTTTGTCGTACTTGATGGCTGCAAAGTCCTCGCGAGAAATCGGCGCCAAGCGCTCGAGCAACTCCAAACTGCGCACAGCTCTATTCGTCATTCGAGTAGGATAGCCATCGGTCGGCGAATACTCAGACTGGTTTGGATTGTCGCGGTCATGCGCTACCGCAAATGGCGTCTGATTGGCGCTGGTCAGGAAACCATGACTCGGGTTGTGTACCTGTGGCAACTCATCAAACGCCAGGTACTCGGTCCAAATCAGGCTTGAATCATCTCCTGGCAAATACAGCTGCCAGTCGTACCCGGGCCTGCGGTTTGGTGTCATGCTGTTATGAATGAACGACGTATTCCCATCGCGATCAGCAAAGACAAAGTTAAACGAGGCAAACCGATGCAGACGCATTGCATCGAGCCACTGATCCCGGTTCTTGGCCCTATTCATTGCATACCATTGTTCCACTTGCCGAATCTCGCCCTGCCCTCCAAATCTGAGTGCATACACACCGTGATCGGTTTTCATAACAGGACCATGCTCGGAGCGATAAATATCGCGGCTGACTGTCCACACAAGCGGACCCCAGATCTTAACCGCCAGGTCCACGGTTGTTTTCTCAAGATTCTTCCACTCGCTATCTAAACGATACTGGTCGGGATTGTCTGGATTCATTTCTAGTACATAAACGTCAACGAGGTCCGGCTTATTCACCGTCACACCCCATGCGATAGAGTCATTGAACCCGAGGCTAATCAGGGGACTGCCGGGAAAGGTACCGCCCATGATATCGAGCCCCTCATCGCTGCTGATGTGCGCTTCATACCAAGCAACCGGGCCATCTGTCGGTTGGTGCGAATTAATCATCAGTCGAGTTGCCCCGTCATCGGTCAACGGAGGGGCCACTGCAATTGCATTAGAACCAATTGGAATCGATGCTAATCCCAGATCTGCAGTCAGTTTAGCAACGTCGCGCGCACGCGTTGGACCGACGACTTCTTTAAGCACTTGATCGAACCCGTAAAACATGAGATGACGCACAACGAAGCCCGTAATGACATCCTCTTTCGTAATCGGCAGCATCGAGCGATCGACTCTGTCGGGGTGTTTTTCAGCGAAATAATTCAATCCGTCGGTGTAGGCTTCCACCAGAAGTCGGGTCTTCGGAGTCAACTGCGATGCGTAACCCTCAGCTACCCAGTCGCGAACCCCCAACCAGTGGATCATGTAATCTGCTGGGGCCGCATCGATCCCGTTATATCTTGCCGACTCACCCCGATAAAACGGCATAGTCTCTTGAATGAGCTCCCAGCCATCTTCCGCTTGGGCATAGGCAAATCCGAAGGCCGTATCTGCATCTCGAACGCCATGCACATGAGGAATCCCCCACTTATCCCGTTCGATCGTGACCTGATATTTCGATCGATCTACCTGTGGGACAACTGACTCCGGTTGACCAACACATCCCGTAAGCAAAATGCCTACCAAAGCTAGATACTTCATGTCGCTCCTTACTCCCTATTAAGGGACTGATGCCTCATTTATTGGGCCCGCGGCGAGCCTGTTCGCGCCTGCAGCAAACCCTCATGAAACAGATGTTTTAAGAGTTCAATATTACTGAAATTAGGATACGTGGCTCGAATCACAAATGCGAGCTCTCGATGCGGGCCCGGCTCGTCAAGACGAACCGCTACCAATCTCGGATCGTGATCCACCAACTGTGAAAGTGCCATTTCAGGGAGCAAGGTAGAACCCATTTCGGCCACAACCAGCTGAATTAGGGTGTTCAGGCTCGTTGCGCTCATAGAATGACTGGTCGACTCTTGAAACTGGCAAGCGGCGAGCGCGTGCTCCTTCAAGCAATGACCTTCTGAGAGTAGCATTAAGTTTTCATGAACCAGCTCAGCCGAAGTGATTTTCTCGCGCACCGGCTCGGACGGATCCGAGTGAGTCACCCAATAAAAGTCCTCTTGCCAAAACGGAAACGTTAATAGGCCGGCGCAATCATAGGGCAAGGCCAAAACCGCCGCATCGATTTCACCAGCTCGCACCTTATCAATCAAATCTTGTGACTGGGATTCAATGATTCTCAGTCGGGCATGAGGGTAGCGGGATTTCACGATGGGAAGCGCAATAGGAAGCAAATAAGGGGCGATTGTTGGGATCATACCTATCGTCATGGCCCCGCTAAGCGGCGCTTGGTCACTCTGCTTCAAGCGCATAATGTCGTCAATTTGAAGGTTAACCTGATGCGCTTTAGCAAGAAGTAATCGCCCCAAAGGCGTTACGAGTACCTTTTTATTATCGCGCTCGAAGATCTGAAAACCCAATTGGTTCTCCATCTCGTTCAGGGCCGTGCTGAGCGCCGATTGAGACACAGAACATGCCTCTGCCGCCTTGCGAAAATGGAGGGTCTTCTCCACCGCCAATGCATACCGAATTTGTTTGATTGAAATCATGGTTTGTTTCGCCGCTTAACGCGCCTATGAAATGACTTACATCGATGATTTAGTCTAATCATTTTCTTTTAAAAATCCATATTCATACTGCGCAGTGCAGCCGAAGCCTCTGGCCATTCAAGCGAGCCTCTCTAACTGCTGCTTTCGCAGCTCAGTTTTCTGCACTTTACCCATCGCATTGCGTGGCAGTTCGTCCACCAGACGGAACAGCTTAGGACGCTTAAACCCTGCCAATTCCTCGGTACACAACGCAACCAAAGAGCCGATCAAACTTGATTCGTCATCAACAGGTGCCGCTGGCACGATCAGTGCAATGACTCGCTCACCATAATCCGAGTCGGGGATGCCAATAACCGCGGATTCCATCACCTGCGGATGTTCATCAAGCACTTGCTCAATCTCTTTGGGATAAATGTTAAGGCCGCCTGAAATGATCATATCTTTCGACCGCCCGACGATCGAATAGTAGCCCTCGGCATCAATACTTGCGATGTCACCCGTCTTAAAAAAACCATCATCGCTAAAATCAGCACGGGTTTTTTCTGGCATTCCCCAATACTCTTTAAACACGTTCCGCCCACGCACCATCAACAAACCCGTCTCTTGCCCCTTCACAGTAGAGCCTTCAAGAGCTTCAATCCGAACCTCTACACCCGGCAATGGAAAACCCACCGAGCCCGGTTTACGCTCGCCCATGAGCGGATTAGACAAAGTCATTCCCGTTTCCGTCATGCCGTATCGTTCAAGAATCTGATGCCCAGTCCGCACTGCAAACTCACTCCAAGTGGATGCTAAGAGAGGTGCGGAGCCCGAGATAAAGAGCCTAATAGATCGACACACTGAGGGCGACAGATCAGGATCTTGTAATAAACGGGTGTAATAGGTAGGCACGCCCATGAAGACTGTTGCGCGTGGCAGTTGAGATAGTACTGCCGGCGCACTGAAAGAAGTGTGCCACAGCATTGATGCACCACTGATCAGCGCACAATGACAGGCCACAAAAAGACCATGCACATGAAAAATGGGCAGCGTATGAAGCAGTACATCCGCATCGCTGAACTGCCATATCTCAACCAAAGCAAGGGCGTTATTGCTGAGATTATCATGGGTCAACACGATTCCTTTCGGGCGACCCGTGGTGCCCGACGAGTACAGCAGTGCCGCCGGCGCACTACCCTCTAATGCAACCGTGGTCTCGAGGGCTTCATCCGTCACTTTCTCGAGAAGACTCCCGCGTCCATTTTCGCCTAGTGTCAGAATCTGCTCCACCTTTGCGGCCCGTCCCACGCTTTGACTCTGTGCCTCACGATCTGGAGTGCAGACAAAGACTTTAGGGCCAGCATCTTCAAGAAAATAGGCGAGCTCTCGATCGGAGTACGCTGGATTCAGAGGATGGTAAATAGCACCGACTTGTAAACAGGCAAAATACAGGCAAAGTGATTCGGGTGATTTAATAACCTGAGCTGAAACCCGATCTCCCTTAACCACACCAAGGCGAGACAGAACTGCTGCTAGTTTAGCGCTCAGCATCGCTAAATCTGAGTAGGACCAGGTGGCACCAGACTCAGTGATGAGTGCGGGCGAGAATACACGCTGCGGATCCCGCAGATTTAAAACGGACAGTAAATTGTGATTGTTAGCTGACATTGTGGCGCAATAAACTCCGACTAAAAACATAAAATGTTGGCGGAACAATAGACTCCAAGTCACATTGAGTGACACATCGCGTTAGAACTTGTCCAGTGATCCGGTGAACTCGCCATCGAATTATTATGATCGGCAGAGCCACTCGCTCTGGCAGTACCACTGTAGCATGTACCCTGAAGAAAGGTCGCCAGACCCGCTCAACTTCTAGTATCAATCTGCTATAGTGATCGACCAATAATAACGTTAATAGGTAACCTCCATGACAGATGAACGCAGCTTGCGAGACGATCTCGCCGCCCTCTATCGTATTTTCGACCACTTGGGTTGGGGAGAACTCATCTTTAACCACATTACTGTCAAACTGCCCGGCGATGACGGACATTTTCTGATCAATCCCTATGGGCTGCTCTACAGCGAAGTCACTGCCTCTAACTTAGTGAAAGTCGATATCAATGGCAACATCATTGAACCCACCGACCACCCGGTAAATCCTGCTGGGATGTTAATCCACAGCTGTATCCATGCCGCGCGTCACGATATCGTGTGTATTGCGCACACGCATACCACTGCTGGCATGACCGTCGCCTGCCAAGAGGGTGGTCTCAGACCTGATAATTTTTACTCAACACTGCTTCATAATAAAGTCACCTATCACGACTTCGAAGGCATCACTGTTGACGAAGCGGAAAAACAGCAGTTAGTCGCGAACTTAGGGGATCGAGCCATGATGATGATCCTCAGAAACCATGGCTTACTTGCCGGCGGCAGAACGATCGCGGAAGCCTTCTTAAATATGTGGATTCTAGAAAGGTCCTGCCAAATTCAAGCCTCAGTTGATCAAACCGGTGTCAAACAAATTCCAGTGCGGCAAGAAGTGTTAGAGCGCAGCGAAAAGCTACTGGCCATTCAAGGTATGGGGCAAGCAGCTGGAGCGCTTGAATTTGCTGCGATGAAACGCTTGATGGATAAAATTGATCCCAGCTACCGCCAGTAGCGTCGCGATCAGTACCAAACTCATACTGTGCACCGAAACGCTGTGATCCTCTTGGAGCGGATCCAGCGTATTAAGCATGAAGCTAGCTTTTCAGCCAATAAAAAGAGCGCTCAAAATGAAACCTATTTTTATCGCCATGGCAGTCATCAGCGTATTTACCGTGATTGTTTCTTTCTCGAGTGCCAGCGTTGCTGGCGTGCCTATATTTTTAGCCTGTGTCACGCTAGCGATGCTCATCCAATGGTGTGCCTTCGTGCCCGCCTACCTGCAACAAACAGAAAAGTTCTACGACCTTACCGGCAGTTTTAGCTTTATTGTGACCGTGGCAGCAGCTCTGATACTGGCAGGCAAATATGATGTCCGATCACTTCTACTCGCAAGCCTCGTTATTTTATGGGCAGTAAGACTCGGCAGCTTCCTTGTGGCTCGTATCCACCAGGATGGCGGCGACGACCGTTTTGATAAAATCAAGCCTCACCCAAAACGCTTCTTTTTGACGTGGACGCTGCAAGGTCTGTGGGTCAGTATTACCGCGTCAACAGCAATCGCCGCAATGAGCTCAACCGAAGTTGTTGAGCTCTCTTTATACGACCTTAATGCAGTCATCATTTGGATGATAGGATTTGGCATCGAAGTCGTTGCCGACGCCCAAAAGCGGCGATTTCGGGAGCGTAATGGGAGTGATACATTCATTACTGAGGGCCTGTGGGCTTACAGCCGACATCCGAACTATTTCGGTGAAATTGTGCTCTGGATCGGCATCGCTCTACTCGCAATACCAGCGTTACAAGGTAGCGCCTATCTGACTTTACTCTCGCCCGTATTTGTTTTCGTCTTGCTCACTAGAATCAGCGGCATACCAATGCTAGAGAAGAAGGCAGACGCAAAATGGGGGCAATCAGACGCTTACCAAACCTACAAAGCGAAGACGCCGCTACTGGTGCCCTTCGTGCGTTAAGTGATGAGATAAACCGCTGCTGCGATTACTCTACCGAGCGCAGCGGTACTCCGAATAAGCTGTTTAAGCCCTTGGAGTAGTGTTGATGATAGTGTGCTAAGCCGAGCTGATCATCGAGTGCTCTGAGAGCTGCATGTAAGTCCGAGAGGAGCACTGACGGCGTATCGACTTGGATCGCGTGGGTTAAGGTCTCTTTGATCGTGTCTTCGTAAATCGCGGTAAAAATTGAGTCTACGTTCGAAAAGTATTGATACAAGGACCCCATCGCAACACCCGCCACTTCGCAGATCTTACTGGCCTGAATATCTTTCATGGCAGTCCGTTCAGCGACCATCATGGCGGCCTGTTTAATCGAGGTTACCAAAATGATCGAGCGTGTCTGCTTGGGGTATTTTCGCATGCGAGTTGGTCGACACAAAGGCTCAGCGGTCGAAGACACACGTGCTGGCGGCCATGCACAGAAAAGAGACTGCGTGCTGTCGTCGTAGGACAGTGACTGGGCATCTAATGTGAGCATTGATTTCCCCAAAAACAATGAGTAAAGCATCTATGGTTTCAGTGTGCCGCGCGCACAGAACTAAAAACAGGTCTGAATCACTCAAAAATACTCACAAAAAACATCAGATTTTTGCGGTAAACGGGTATAAAATTGATACGGTTACCCCGAAGCTCACTAAAAATTTATTATGGCAACGATCTGCAAACACCATGTGCTCACCTCGATGTCCGGGATACCAAGCCGGGAGCGGGATGTCTCTCAACTACTTTTACGAGCCGGGATTAATCCACTCACACTAGAACA
>DOVB01000171.1:2183-9785 GCA_003520285.1 Halieaceae bacterium | reverse complement strand
ATAGTGACATGTGATTAAAGCGATCGTTGTATTCATTTTTCTGAGTCTTGAGTGGACCTTGGGCAGAATTCCGGTTTAAACAGTTATCGTATTCATTTTTTTGAAAGCTATACTGTTAACACGTCGATCAGTATTCACACACCATGATTAAAGTTCAAAAAGTGATGGTTAAAGAGTTGAAGGTTGGGATGTATGTCTCAGGTCTCGACCGCTCGTGGCTCGGTACGCCTTTTCCACTGCAGGGTTTTTTGATTGATTCGGAATCTGTCAAAGACACTTTGAAGGATCTGTGTGAGTTTGTTTACGTTGATTTTGCGAAGAGTGATATTGCCGAGCCTGCGCCTGCGAGGCCCCGCGCAACTCCGCGCAACTCCGCGCACCCGCAGAACGCTCGAACAACTGTTTCCTAATAAGATCCTTCTAAACTATACCGACGCCCGAGACTTTGGCGACGAATATCCCCATGCCGAGACCGCAAAGATTACCCTGAAATTTAGCGCTCGAGATCACTGAGGGCGGTTTTATTGAAGACAAAGAGTCTGGGTTCGATAATCTCGCCAGACTCAGAGAATTGGGTGTGCGGCTGTCCATCGATGATTTTGGTACCGGATACTCATCGCTGTCGTACTTTAAGCACATACCAGCGAGCGAGCTGAAAATCGATAAGTCATTTATTGATCACATCAAGGATGGCGGCCACGATTTAGAGCTGGTAAAAATTATGATTCATATCGCACACCAGTTTGGTCTTTTGGTGGTGGCAGAGGGCGTGGAAGACGAGTCAACCTGCCAATTACTAAAAACTTTAGGCTGTGACTACATTCAAGGGTATTATTTTTCGAAGCCGCTACCGGCTCAAGAGTTTGAGCGGTGGCTCGTTAACAACAGCTGCACGACTCATTTAGCGGCGGGTCGGTCGGTTTCTGGAGACCCCATGTATCCCTCTGATTTCACCCACCCCGATCATTTGATAGAGCAAGAAGAGTTAGCTCGACTCAAGCGGATTGAGACCGAGTTTCGGGAAGGTAGTCGCTTGCTCGACTCAGTTGGACGTGCCATAACAATCTTTGGGTCGGCGCGAGCGCAACAGGATTCTTGGGAGTATACCCAGGCACGTGACTTAGCAGGAAAGCTTGCTAGCGATGGCATTGCCATCGTGACCGGGGGTGGTCCTGGCGTTATGGAGGGGGCGAATCGTGGCGCGATGGAGCATGGTGGCAAGAGTGTTGGGCTCAATATCGCCTTACCCTCTGAGCAGCAACCCAACCCTTACCTAACTGTCGAGTTAGAGTTTAGATATTTTTTTACGCGTAAGTTTTTATTGATTCGTAATGCCTTGGGTTTTGTGGTGTTTCCTGGTGGGTTCGGCACGGTCGATGAACTGTTTGAGCTGCTCACGTTAACTCAAACGCACAAGTTAGATCGTCGCCCGATTATTTTGGTGGGTCGATCATTTTTTGAGCCCTTGTTAGATTGGGTTCGAGGTGAAGTCTTGTCCCGCAACTTTGTGAGACCGAGCGATATGGCGCTCATGACTCTAGTAGAGAGTGGCGATGAGGCGTTTGATTGTCTGCGTGAGCATCACATCGTATCCGCGAATAACAGGCTCTGATAAGCGTGGATTCAAGCAGGCCGTTCAGGGTTGCTGCCGGTAGCACTTGCAATCAACTGCTGAAGCCTGTGCAATAGGCGCTTATTGACTGAAAGGAATTATGATGACGCTGACCAACCGTATTTTACTGGCTATGGTATTAGGCATCGCGACAGGATCGCTGTTTAATGCGCTGTTGCAGAGTTCAGCCTTGCCTGATGCGCTGTCAGTGTTGATACAAGCGGTACTGATAGACGGCGTATTCGATGTTGTGGGACGCATATTTGTGGCATCACTGAAATTACTCGTGGTGCCCTTGGTCTTGGTTTCGCTCATTTGTGGCGCGAGTGCTCTGGGTGACAGTGCGCGTATGGGGCCGATTGCCGGTAAGACCATCGCCTTCTACCTCGCTACAACCGGTATTGCCGTCACAGTCGCGTTAATTGTGGCTTCTATTGTCGCTCCTGGCGATGGCATGAACCTGAGTGTCGGAACTGAGTTTGTCGCGAAAACTCCGCCTGCACTGACCGACGTGATCGTCAATATTTTTCCCACCAACCCCGTTAAAGCGATGGCCGAAGCTAACATGCTGCAAATCATTGTGTTCGCACTGCTGTTCGGCTACGCCATGTCGCATGCGGGCGAACCAGGGCGCCGTTTGACGGGCTTCTTTAAAGACTCTGAAGCGGTAGTCATGAAGATGGTTGGCCTTTTAATGGAGGTTGCGCCATACGGGGTTTTTGCACTCTTGGCGAAGCTCTTTAGCGGTATGGGTATTACTGCGATAGCAGATTTAGCCGGCTATTTTTTCACGCTTGCCGCGCTGCTGATTTTCCACGGTATTGTGATCTATCCGCTCTTGCTTAAGCTGTTAAGCGGTTTATCTCCTCGGACTTTGCTGATCAAAATGCGACCGGTTTGGGCTTTCGCGTTCAGTACATCGTCTTCTGGCGCCACCATACCCGTGACGCTTCGCACAGTTGAAAAGCGACTTGGCGTTCACAACTCAGTCGCCGGGTTTACCGTACCCTTGGGCGCCACTGTGAATATGGATGGAACGGCTATTATGCAGGGGGTCGCTACCATATTTATTGCGCAAGTTTATGGTATCGACTTGAGTATAGCGGCGCTCTTTGGCGTGGTATTAACGGCGATTCTGGCCTCTATTGGCACGGCGGGTGTGCCCGGTGTTGGTCTGATCACCTTGGCATTGGTGTTAGAGCAGGCGGGTCTTCCGGTGGAGGGTATCGCGCTGATTATCGGTGTGGACCGATTGCTCGATATGCTCAGAACTGTGATTAATGTGACCGGTGACGCTGTCGCCAGCGTCGTGGTTGCGAACTCGGAAAATCAGCTTGATACTGATATTTATGAGGCGTCTTCGGAAGAGCTAGACCGACGTGAGGCGACTTCGTAGTGGGCTTAAGAAGTGACGGAAACGCGTCCACGGCAGCTTGATTTGCTCGATCAGAAGTCGTGAAGCGGCGAGTAGATGCAACCACTAAACGAGCGCGCAAGCGGGTTTACCGGCTTTAAGAGCAGGTTGTTCAATAACAGTAACGACAGCGAGAAAAACAATGGCAGTAAAAGTCTCAATAGTGCCGGTGACACCGTATCAGCAAAATTGCTCGATTATTCAGTGCACTACCACTGGTAAGGCCGCAGTAGTGGATCCAGGCGGTGATCTGCAGAGAATAGTCAGTACGCTGGAACAGATGTCGGCTCAAATTGAAAAAGTGATTTTAACGCATGGACATCTTGATCACTGCGCCATTTCCAATGATTTGCGAGAAAAGTTTGGTGTGCCTATTGAAGGGCCTCATCGCGCCGATAGTTTTTGGATTGATAAGTTGCCGGAGTGGTGCCAGATGGCTGGATTTCCCAGTGCAGAAGCGTTCACGCCAGACCGCTGGTTGCAAGACGGTGATATTGTGACTGTGGGTGAAGTGACATTACAGGTCATTCATTGCCCCGGCCATACTCCTGGTCATGTCGTTTTCGTGAGCACCAATGATCGTATTGCGTGGGTCGGTGACGTGTTATTTCAGGGATCCATTGGACGTACAGATTTCCCTATGAGCAATCATGACGACTTGATTGAATCGATCCGTCTCAAGCTGTGGCCCCTCGGTGATGACATTACTTTTGTTCCGGGACACGGACCAACATCGACCTTCGGCCAAGAGCGAAAAACCAATCCTTTTGTGGCAGATGCGCGCTATGGATAACAAGCTGCCTGGCTTGTTGGTTTATTTTTGTTGTGACCAGAGTCGGGGCATTGTGCGTTTAACGAGCGTGCGCCGATGAAGGTTCTTGATGAATCGGCCTTGGCTGCACTGCAGGCCGACACTCTGAAGCAAACAGCATTGATTTCGTGGCTGGAACTGCAACCTCACTTCGCGCGCGGTCATCTAATTGTGGTGTCGGTTGAGCTCGATCTGATCGACGTCGCGATCCAATTGAGTATCGATAACATACAGCAGTTTCAGGCTTGGATCGATCAAGCGCTCGCTATACCAGCCACCGATGCTATGGCGAGTGACTGGCATCAACGCAACGTATCTTTGTGGACCACCGTGATAATGCCTTGGGTGCTGGTGCAAGAGCGATAATCTCCTGAATCGGTCTCAGCCGAGGAGCTCGTGCGAGCAATTTACCGTTTGATTAGGTGCAAATCCGTGAACCTGTTTTTGCTGGATTGCACTCAGCCGAACGATCTCAGACTCGACCCTACTGGGCGCTCATGATTGGTGCTAAACGGCCCTCAAAGACGGTACCCCAGACCTCTATATCTTTGATTTTAGTTTGATCCACCTGATAAGGGTCTTGCTCTAAAATGGTGAAGTCGGCTTTCTTGCCGACCGCAATGCTGCCGATTTCAGATTCCATACCGGCGATCCAGGCGGCATTAATGGTAATGGCTTGGAGTGCAAGGTGCCTGTCTATTCGCTCTTCGACTCCGGTTTGGTTGCCATTGATCGTTTCCCGATTGATCGCATTATGAGCCAGGGTCAAGGGCGCCAGTGGCGCCATTGGCGTATCTGAATGCAAGGTAAATGGCACACCATGTCTCTTCAAAGAGCCTAATCGAACCATAAGATGCGCACGAGTTGGCCCTATTTGGTGTTCGGCATAACTGTCCGAAAGAATATAATGGTAGTACGGATTAGCCGAGACGACGGCACCGAGTTCGCGCATTCGCATCGATTGAGCCTCGGTGCTGTAGGCGACATGCTCTAGGGTAAACCGGTGATCACGGCGTGGTTTCTGGTCGAGTAATGTGTCGAGTAGATCGAGCGCTCGATCGACGCCTGCGTCACCATTGGCGTGTGCATGTAATTGAAAGCCAGCATCCCAGAAAACTGATGCATACGCCTCCAGCTGCTCCTCACTTGTCATCCAAACACCACTGTGACCATCTAAATAGCCAGGTGGATTGAACTGCGAGAGCGCCGAGAAAATAGCGCCATCAATCATGAGTTTGAAGTGATTTCTAACAGAGACTTGCCCAGCGTAGCCTTGCTGCCATTCACGGACTTGTTGCAAGGCCTCTTCAGGGCCCACTCCGCGCTCCAGGAACTTTAGAATGATTGGGGTCATAATGAGTCGAAACGGAACCTCATCTTCGCTTAAGACTTTGCTGAGAAGAGCGAGCTCTATCTTAGGGTCACCTGAAATTCCTAAGCCCATGTCAACTGCGGTGGTGACACCGCCGCGGTGGACGAGCTGGTTAAAATTCCGGATGCCCTGCGTAAACCTCTCTGGCTGCGTTAAGAAGTCTAGTTTGGACAGCACAATCATGAGACCTGTTTCCCATAAGTGCCCGTCATCCCAATTGGCTTCGCCATGCGCTGCAGCCATCTGAGATTCGTCAATCCCGAGCATATCCAACGCCGCAGTATTTGCGATGACTTCATGGAAGGAACGTTGCCACAAAAATACAGGGCGATCGGGAAACCAGGAATCTAACTCTGCGCGCCGGATACGGCCATGCCAAAGCTCGTGATATCCCCAAGTGCCAAAAGGGATAGACCAATCGGTATGCTGCTCGATCTGCGCTGTCAGAGCTTGGCGATAAGCCTCTGGGCTTGTAATGCCCCTGAATTCGCCGGTTGGTAAAGACCAGGCATCTGGTGCAATAAACGGCAGTTGGGTCAGAAGAGCCGGTAAGCTTGGATGCACATGCGGGTCGATGAACCCTGGCATGATAATTTTGTTGGCTAGTTGGCGCTCAATATGCCCACCAAATTGGGCTAACAAGGGCTTGAGAGTCTGCTCAGTCCCAACTCCAATAATTCGACCGTCTTGCACAGCAACGGCTGATGCGCGCGGTTGGGACGGCTCCATCGTAATAACTGCTTTTGCAGTATAAATCGTGACAGGCTTGGCATTGGCAGTTGGTAGTGTCAACAAACCAAAGACTAGGCCCCAGATCCACCCCAAAATTTTAATCTGTTGCACGAGAAACACCCAGTCGACTGCCGGGGAATACCTCTGGCACGAGGTTGCCGTGGCGAACCACGACTTGTCCATTCACCAGAACCCAGTGAATCCCAGCAGGTGGACGGTAGGGCGCCCCGTACTCAGCATTCGCAGCAACTGTGTTGGGATCAAAAATGACCAGGTCCGCATCTTTACCGATTTGAATACGGCCTTTTTGAGCAAATTCAGGTGCGATTGATTCGAGCCATAGTGCTTGTTTGAGGCTCATTTTTGCAAGTGCTTCTGACAGCGATAGAATGCCTTGCTCGCGAACATAACGGCCTAACACGCGTGAGAAGGTACCTGCGATATTCGGATTGGAGAGCTTCTGCTCAGAAAATGCGGGTAGTGCGTCGGTGGAGATCATCATGTCCGGCCACTGGATGGCTGTTTGTAGCCAGGCTTCTTTGACGTAATGATGGTTTACCGAGCCACCGGGTTCGTTCTTGCTATAGTAGTTCCAGCGCTCCTCGGTCAGCCACTCGCCCGTTTCCACCCACTGAACGTCACTGTAGTCGATGTCGAAGATCGAGCGCCAGTCTCGCTTCCGGAACACGTCTGCCGAGATGCTCGTTCCCCCTGCCAGATAGCTGAGTGTTTCGGTAGCCACCCGGGCACCCTGAGATCGCGCCTCGTCTATTTTAGACAGCCATTCCGTGATGCCGCCCATGGCGTTGTGTGTAATGTGGCAGATAAAAATAGGAGCTTGAGTTTTTACTGCGAGGTCCAACAGTTCTTCAAGCCCCGCAGGATCTCCCGGCAGACCCCTTCGGACGTGTGCAAATACTGGGGCATCGTAGCGTGCTGCGAGTCTGAAGATCATTTCAAGTTCAGCGTCTGAGATAGCATCTGTCATGTAATCCAAGAGCACACCAATACCGATTCCACCCTCATTTAATCCAGCTTCTAATAAGTGTTCTATGCGTTGAATCTCTTCTGGAGTCGCGACTTGCTCCCACGCGCGTGCATCCATACTGATCGACTGCCCACGGTGGAAGAAGTACGGTTGATCCAATCCATCTATGACTTTAAGACGTGCTGCGTAATGCCCAACCGAGGCGCCAAAGTGGATGAGTGGTTTGGTTTCTATGAGCTCGCCGTAGGCAGAGACTGGATAGGCGCCCGCCTCGGTATCGAGTTGCGTTGTAATCCCGTCTAGAGCGGCTCGCTCAATCGCGAAAGGTGTTGGGGTATGCGAGTGGATATCAATAAAACCAGGCGCAACCACCTGCGCTTTTGCGTCAATAACAAGATCTGCATCGAGAGGCTGGTTAGATAGCGAGACGATGCGCCCATTCTTTATTCCTACATGGGCGATCCCATCAAATTGGCTCTCTGGATCGATAACGCGTCCATGATTAATCGCAACGTCTAAGTCTTTGCTGCTGGCGACCAAGGTCGTTTTGATCATGAGTATGCTGATTATGATCGCGAGCAATAGAGATTTGAGTCGCATGTTCAAGTCTTTTTTATACAGTTGAGTGGAGTGTACCACCGGATTCTGAAACGACAGAAGACAAGCCTTTTAA
>DOVB01000171.1:0-1909 GCA_003520285.1 Halieaceae bacterium | reverse complement strand
TTGGGCTCATTGTCAGGATATAAACCATTGATGAGCCGCAGCTGATCTTCGGCATCGGGGAGCTTCGACTCAGCCGCTAACGAGGCAATACTGGCACCTCGAGGCACTTGGATGAACTCGATGCGACGCCCCTGACCCACTTGTTTCTCGGTCGGGTGGATTGGTCTAAAACTTTCTATGATTGGCATTATGATCGCGTCACTGCTACTAAAGTCGGCTCCAGCGCCCTCGAATTGGTAAGCCAGACCGTTGAAGTTAATAACGGCCAAGCGTTTGTGATTACCGTTCGCAGTAGCTATGGCCGAGTAGCCTGTCAGGCCGGCTTGTTCTAGGGTCTTGGGGTCTGTCAGAGTGCCAATAGCGCGCGACTTGAGCCATGCCTCGGGTGTTTGTTCCGCGGGCATTCTCGACAGAGAGACAGTTAGAGACATCGCGCCAGAGGGATCAGCAGCCGTGATGTTCTCGGCACTTGTGCTCACCGTCCAACCCTCTGGTTGCATGAAGGTGAAGCCCAGCTTGTTGTGGTAGAAGCGATTGTCTTCCCGTTTACTTTGGATGCTCTCGCCGAAAACTAACCCGTTTAAAAAGTGGCGGATTGGTTTACGTGGCACCAGAGGTTTTTCTGGCTCTTCCAGCTGACTCGCAGTTCGGATGACTTGCTGCAGGCGCTTATCATTTTTGGGGTGGGTTGAATAAAGACCGTGATAGCTGCCGATCGATTCACCCGTTTGCCCAGCCTTACTCCTTTGATAGCGCTCTTGATCCTTCAATACGCCAATGACTTCGAGCAGTGCATCCGTGTTGTAGCCCGCCTTGTGCATGTAGCGTGCACCTAAACTGTCAGCTTCAAGTTCCATCTCGCGACCGTAACCAGAAATTAACTGTGCACCGTAGGTGTCAGCCGCCCCCGCAAGACTGCCACTGCCGGTAAGAATGAGCGTTGTGACCGATAACACTTTACTGGTCGTGCGCGCAGTTTTTTGGCGGGCTGAGTGTCTTGCGGTAACGTGGCCGATTTCGTGAGCGAGCACGCCCGCGAGTTCATCTTCTGTGTCGAGATAGGCGAGCAGGCCGCGGTTGACATAAACATACCCACCGGGTGTGGCGTAGGCGTTAATGGCGGGGTTATCGATGACCGTAAAGGTGAACGTGGCATCGGGCATATCGCTTACCGCGACCAAGCTCTGACCAATACCAGAGACGTAAGCTTGAACCTCTGGGTCATCGTAGAATGCGCCTTGTTGGCGCAGCTGCTCGTACATCTCAAGACCGATGTCGTCGAGGGCGCTAGAGGTGGCCAGCACGACGTTGGCACCACCAGTTGCGGGATTAACGGCGCATGACACGAGCTGCGACGATCCTATAACAACACACAGTAGTAACAATAAACGGTGCATGGTGATCAGTAATCTGCCGATAAAAATTGAAGGAGCTGCATACCGATGCCATCACATGCGGTACCCTGAACCGGTGCAATAATTGGGATCGGAATGACGATTGCGGGCATATAAGATTGACCTTGGGTACTGGTATTGATTCGGCCGACCTCGGCTTGATTAGAGAAATCCCAAATTACGGCTTCGTAGTTCGAGGTATCACTCCATGTGCCGAAACCGAAACATCCAGCGCCAGAAGGCCCGACGCCGCAGGTCATAGAGCCGACCGAATCGGTGCGCTCGGTGCTGCCATCGATCCAGATCATATATTTGGTATCAAGCTCCGCCAGTTTGCTGGCGACCGCATCTTGCGCGAGTAGCTTGGCGATGGCGTCCGGATGCATGGGGGCTGTTCGGGGCTCAAACCACGGGTAAAGGTGATCTAAGAAGCGTTCTTCTTCGATGATATTGACGGTTTGATCTGCTTGCTGAATATGGTTGCGGACACACGCCACAAAATCGCGCTCAGTATC
>DOVB01000043.1 GCA_003520285.1 Halieaceae bacterium | reverse complement strand
ATCGTGTGTTAACAGTTGATTTGCACGCCGAGCAGATTCAAGGCTTTTTTGCCTGTCCAGTGGATAACATCTACGGCTCACCTGTCCTCAACGCAGACATCGTCGCTTCTCAATATACCGATCTGATTGTGGTGTCACCTGACATCGGCGGTGTTGTTCGAGCCAGAGCCATCGCCAAGCAACTCGGTGACGCAGATCTGGCCATTATCGACAAGCGCCGACCTCAAGCGAATGAAGCTCAAGTCATGAATTTGATTGGCAACGTCGAGGGTCGCACCTGTATCTTGGTAGACGATATGGTCGACACCGCCGGTACACTCTGCAAAGCCGCTGACGCGCTAAAAGAGCGCGGTGCCCTTAAGGTGGTTGCCTATTGCACGCACGCGGTACTGTCTGGCAACGCTATTGATAACCTGAAAAACTCTCAGTTAGATGAGCTAGTCGTCACCGACACCATTCCACTCTCTGAGCAGGCTCGAGCGCTCAAGAAAATACGACAATTGACAATCGCCGACCTGCTCGCGGAATCGATGCGAAGAGTCAGCAACGAAGAATCCATTAGCGCGCTATTCGAGTAATAGCGCATTCAAAGCCCTCTTGCGAAATCGGTCGCAGATGATGTAAGAGTTTACAAAGGAGAACAGACCATGTCTGATCAATTTGAAGTAGCAGTATCGGCACGAGCCGATGTAGGGAAAGGTGCGAGCCGCCGCCTACGTCGTCTCGAGAAACTCGTACCAGGTGTTGTATACGGCGGACATAAAGACCCCGTGAGCATCTCTGTGATCTCAAAAGATATCGAGAAGGCCTTAGAAGATGAGGCTTTTTACAGCCATATCCTCACCCTGAACTTCGGCGATCACAAAGAGAAAGTCGTACTGAAAGACTTGCAGCGCCATCCCGCCAAAAATGCTGTGGTACACCTCGACTTTTTGCGAGTTGTCGCCAACGAGGCAATCAAAGTCAACATCCCACTCCACTTTGTGAATGAAGAGACGTGCAAGGGTGTCAAAATTGGTGGCGGTATGATTCAGCACCAAATGACTGACATTGAAATCTCGTGCTTACCTGCTGACATCCCTGAGTTCATCGAGGTGGATATGGCCGACGTTGACGTGGGTACCATTGTTCATCTGTCTGACTTGACCCTGCCCGCCAAAGTCACTTCAGTGGCATTGACTCTTGGCGATGATCACGACTTGGCAGTAGCGTCAGTACAAGCGCCTAAAGGTGCCAGTGCCAGCGCAGACGAGCCTGCATCTGACGAAGCCAGCAGCGACGAATAAGCACTTATAGCCGGCGCCACCATGGCCATTCGACTCATTGCTGGCCTGGGAAACCCAGGCAGTGAATACGACCAAACCCGGCACAATGCCGGGGCTTGGTTTGTTCAGCAACTGGCTCTACGTCATCAAGGCCTATGGCGAGCAGATACTAAATGCTCTGGCATAACCGCTAAAATCAATATCGAGGGCGAGGCAATTTTGTTGCTGCAGCCCACCACCTTCATGAACCGTAGCGGTCAATCCGTTGCCGCGGCAGCGCAATTTTATAAAATTGAACCCACTGACATCCTAGTCGCACACGACGAACTCGATCTAGCGCCGGGGACAGCACGTTTCAAGTTAGATGGCGGTCACGGCGGCCACAATGGGCTGCGTGATATTATTCCCGCGCTGGGCAACCGCCGCGATTTCGTTCGCTTGCGTGTTGGTATCGGACATCCAGGCAACGCCAAAGCAGTGAGCTCATACGTCTTAGGCAAACCAGACACAACAGATAAACACGCCATCGAGGCGGCAATAAACGAAGCTCTAGCAGCGCTAAGCCTAGTATTTTCAGGCGATATGATTAAAGCTATGACGCAGCTGCATAGCTTTACAGCAGCTCATTAATAAGGATACATCTCATGGGTTTCAAATGCGGTATTGTCGGCCTTCCAAACGTTGGCAAATCGACACTGTTTAATGCGCTTACCAAAGCCGGCATCGATGCCGAGAATTTTCCTTTTTGCACAATCGAGCCCAATTCGGGCATTGTTCCCGTACCTGACCCTCGTCAAGCCGAGATCGCTGCCCTGGTAAAACCCGAGCGTGAAGTGCCAACCACCATGGAATTTGTCGATATTGCAGGTCTTGTGGCAGGTGCTTCCAAAGGCGAAGGGCTTGGCAATCAGTTTCTGGCAAATATCCGTGAGACCGATGCGATCGCGCACGTCGTGCGCTGCTTTTCGGACGACAACGTGATCCACGTTGCAAATACCGTGAATCCCGCCTCAGATATTGAGGTGATCAATACAGAGCTTGCCCTCGCCGATCTTGACAGCTGTGAGAAACAGCTCCAAAAGGTGATTCGCACTGCCAAAGGTGGCGACAAAGACGCCATAGCCATGAAAGCACTGTTAGAAGACGTGTTGCTCCCACATCTCAATGAAGCAAAACCCGTGCGGTCGTTATCATTGAATGAGCAGCAGCAAGAGCTGGTCAAAACACTCCACCTGCTCACCGTCAAACCAACCATGTATATCGCCAATGTCGACGAAGCTGGCTTAGAGGGTAACGATTTCGTCACCACTGTGCGCGCTATAGCTGACACCGAGAACGCCATCGTTGTGGTGATATGCAATAAGCTAGAATCCGAAATCGCCGAACTAGAGGATGAAGAGCGGGCCGAGTTCCTAGAAGACCTGGGAATGGAGGAGCCAGGCCTAGATAGAGTTATTAGAGCGGGGTATCAGCTCCTCGGACTGCAGACTTACTTTACCGCGGGCGTAAAAGAAGTCAGAGCATGGACAGTGAAAGTGGGTGCGACCGCCCCAGAGGCGGCAGGCGTCATTCATACTGACTTCCAGAAAGGGTTCATCCGCGCTGAGGTCATCGCGTACGACGACTTTATTCACTATGAAGGTGAGGCCGGCGCCAAAGAGGCAGGAAAATGGCGTCTTGAAGGTAAAGAGTACGTCGTCAAAGACGGCGACGTCGTTCACTTCCGATTCAACGTTTAACGCAGCCTGACAAGATCACAACTTCTGCTTCGAACTCCAGTAAACGTGACGAGCCACTGCTTCATCTTGAAGCAGGGTCTCGCGCGTATTAAGCCGCTTTCCTAAGGTCATCTCATCGTGCAAACGGTGAATACCACGGTGGCACAAAACACAGACATGAAGCCCGTGATTGAGCTGTTCTTTGGAATAGTTCTTTTTAAATGCGGCTCGCCTATGAACCTTCCGTGGTATCAAATGGTGAAACGTCAATGGCCTTGCGCAACCACATAGATCGCACTCAAGAGCCTTCCCAGGGCGTCTCATGCCCATCTTACGATGGCTCTCAAAGTATCAAAAGCTGTGCATTTCGGAGTAAAGCCTGCGACACCATTGTTTTTATTACGAAACATCGCTAGGACCTCTGCAAGTGCTCCTTTAAAGAAACCTGACTAGCGCTCTGATGTACTATGCTCTTGTCGCTTCATGAGAGTTTTCCACTCCCCGCAGGCCAAAGCATGATAGCTCAAGCCACGCTTACCGTAACCGGTCCGACTCAGATAACTGATGCTAAATTACCATAATAGCTCAATGCTGATTTAATATCGTAATCACCGCCCTGCCCCCGGACACGCCTCATATTGGACAAGCCTAACCCTTGACAGAACACTCAAAAATCAGCACTATTCGCGCTCTAAAAAAGCGCTGACTGTTTCTCTTGACGTGTGCAGCGCCGCCTTTTGTGGCTACGTAGCTCAGCTGGTTAGAGCACAGCATTCATAATGCTGGGGTCGGTGGTTCAAGTCCACCCGTAGCTACCACTTATTCCTTTCAAAAACAGTCGCTTACGGATCGATCAAACCAATTTTACGTTTTCCCGTCTCCCAATTGCGGGAGATTTGCGGGAGTTTTCATTTTTGATCAAGGTCAGGGTCGGCGCCGAACTACCCGACCAGCTCACTTTCTCCACTGCCTCTATCAGTTCCCCAACTTCTGCAGCGGAATAATGCGTCGTGATCTGGCCGTTCTTATGGCCCAGGAGAACCTGCCGGGTTTCATGACTGACACCTTTGGCCCGCAACCGGCGACCGAAGGTATGCTTCAAATCATGTACCCGCACTTGCGGTAATCCAGCCTCCTCCCGCGCCCTGCGCCACGCCTTGGTATTGATGCGATCAACCGGACGACCCTTCGAATAGGTAAACACGTATTCCGCGTTCCTGCCGCGCTGACGATTGATCACCGCCCGCGCTTCGGCATTCATCACCACCAGTCGATCCTCTCCATTCTTAACGCCACCACCCGGGACAACAAATACACTGGTTTTCAGCTCGGGAATCGACACCTCCCAATTCCACCTTAAACAAGTCACTTCCTGCTCCCGCGTTCCGGTGTTGACCTTGAACAGTGCCATTTCCCTCAAGTGTTCCGGCAGGCGCGCAAACAACCTCGACTGCTCGTCCCAGGATAAGGGGTACGGCTTTCGGGCATCGTCACAATCGAGTAACTGCAGCAAGGGAGCCGTCTCGAGCCAGGTCAATCCGGAGTCATCCCGCCACAATCGGGCGGCAAGAGTCAGAATTCGCCGCACCACCGCCAGATCGCGGTTAATGGTGTTGGCTCTCATACCCTGCTTCCGACGATACCGGATAAACGACTCCAGCGTGCCCTGATGGACCCGGCGCAAAGGCAGATCACCTATATGCGGGTCCAGAATTTTCAGGGATTGTGCATAACGGCCAATACTGCGTTTATGCTGGTAATCCAGCAAAAACCTGGTGGCCGCCTGCCGAAAAGAGCGCTCCGCTCGAATGCCGTAAACATTCGCCTTGCGCATCTCTTCCAACCGTCGAATCAGGTACCTTTCCGCCTCCTCGAGCTCGCTTGTTCCAGTGCTCTCGTGAAGTCGGCCATACCCCCTGACGCATTTATCAATGTGCCAGATGCCCTGGGTGCCTCTCTTGTAGAGGCCCGGGATTCGCTTTGACATAGGAAATCTCCTCTATGCTTTGGCGAACACCCACAGCGATTCATATACTGCTCCGCCCAGGCGTTCATTTCAAGCCGATCAAAGGCAATGCCCTGCTTGCCAATGGGAATTTCCGTGAGGCTTATCCGAACCTCCCGGTTGAATCGGTTCTTGTCCATTCCCAAGTAGCCGGGGGCATCACGCAAACGAATAAATCTGGGGGGAATCGAAGTCATCTCTCAGCGCCCCAGGTACACCGCAGTGATCTGCTCTCTGACATGGCCCAGCTCTTTGCTTATCGTCAGGCGGGCCTCATGGTCCCTTCGTCTTTGAGCCTCGCTGAGTTTTCCTTTGGTAGGCCCACCCGCATGGGGTGCTGGCCAGCCCGTGAGCTCCTGGTAGCGTTGCTGGGCATAGGCGTGGCGCAGGCCATGCATTTTCGACAACCCCGCATTGGCGGTGTGGCGCTCGTAGATTCTCAGCTGCTCGATGTACTGGCGGCCACCAGGGATTAGAGAACCCATGCCAGCCAGCCGCGTGGCTTGTTTAAGTAGAGATCGCTGCTCTGCTGTTCGTATGGGTAACGTGCGCTCCCGCCCGCCCTTGGTCCAGCTGGCCTTGAGATGCAGGTGCTTGCCCCGGTCCGCCCAACGGGGCTGGATCTTGAGGGCTTCTTCCCGCCTTAGCCCAAAGGCCTGTTGCAGGCGCAGGCTCATACGAACGTGTTCATCCTTGACCTGAGCGTGTTGCTCCTCGGCCAGGTCTTTCGCCTTGCTCTGCTCGGACACAAACTGCCGGTCCGGTATCCCATAGAAATCGTTACTGCCGGCCACCACGGCCCGCTTGTTCACCTTCTCGGCCCACCAACGTAAGCAACTCATCCGGTTCTTGATGGTGCCAGGGGAGAGGTTTTGTTTGAGCCACAGGTCCACCAGGGTCTGGACATGCTTTTGTTTCAAAGAAGTGGCCTTCAATTGTCGGAACCCCAAGTCGTGCAACTGGTTGGCGATGGCGCTCAACTGGCGCTCCCGGCCCACCCGGGTTTCGAAGCTGCCTTCGTGGCTGTGTTTGCATAACAATTTCAGTTGGTAGTTCAGGTCTCGCATAGTGTTGTATCCGTAGGTGAGTGTTTCTGATCACCTGGCAACATTGCTGCGCAGGCCTGCCGAAGCAGTACGATCACGGGACACCAATCCCGGTTGACCTGAATGTGTCTGGCCATAGACAACACGGTGTGTTTTCGCAAGAAAACTGGCCCGTGCAAACCAACGGTTATCCAGCCTTGGGCTGGGGTGGAATTTCCTCCTTTTTGAATTGAGCAGAACGCACTGACCGCCAGTGTGCTTGTGGGGTTTAAGGAAACTGTCGAGTACCCAGGGCACGAGTGCCCTGACATCAACAGCGGTTATTGAACATATGCCCGTAACTAGCGGGAGAGATTTGAAAGAGCGGTACCCAGATGATGCGGTACCGTGATGGTTCGAAGATGGACCCGGTCATAACTGACCGCTGCGCCTGCACAGGCCCTGAGAGACGCGTTCAGCAGATTCCAAAACAACGAGATTCTGCCTACCCCTTTCGCTTGCGCAAGGTGGGGGCATCCTTGCCACTTTTCCGCAGTGGCCGCGTCTAGTGGGGCTACTATACGAACGCGTAATACGGGTGTCACAGGGAATTCGATCCGCATCCGGCGTGGTTTTTATAGGACACCTGGTGCTTTGATTGTCAGGACCGGATCGAAAAATCACACTTCAGCGGTATTGAGCGCGGCTTTGCGCACGGGTATCCACAAATTTCGTTACTTAATGCAGTGGTTCCAGTGGAACCACGCCTGAAACTCATTGAGCAGATGAGGTGCTAAAATTATTGGCGTAGAGCGGATGCGCCCACGTCACTACCCGCCGCGCGGGGCAGTGACTTGAGCTCGTCCGCTTACCGGCGCAAATTGCCCTCTGACTCATTCAGCCGCCGAGTCTCTTGCCTGTCTGGCCTCGCTGAGACAACCGTACACGGGCCAGATCTGATGTCCCATAGCAGTTTCACTGCACGCTTTGGACGTGGCATGATCATCTGGACAAAACGCCTGCTACTCACCTGCACCATCCTCGGCTTACTCGCCACCAATGTCCTCACCCTCACCAGCACGGCCTTCAACGCAGCGCTATCAGGCCTGATGGGCACTGCCCTTGGAGTGCCCACTGTCACTGATGCCCTAAACAACAAGATTGCCAAACAGGATAAGGCCATCGAAAAGCGAAAATCGATCACAAGGAAATTCGGCAATCGCCTGGCTACCAGAACGAAGCGAGTAGCAGCGGCAAGTGTTGCGGCCATTCTCGGAGAGGCGATTCCTATTCTGGGATTTGGGTTACTGGTGGCTGGAACTGCCTACGAACTGTACGAAGCCTGCGAGAGAATGAAAGATCTGGATGAACTCTATCCCGGCCTGGGTATGACGGATGAAGTGCCTGGGGATGTTTTGAGGGAGGTTTGTGGGGTTGATCTCAATCTTCTCTAAGTGAGCACAACTCTGATAACGCTGCTCTCGCTGTCGGTGCGACCATATCTACGCTGCAAAGGCCTTGGCACAGGCTGGGCGCGCCAACAGGCGATCGGCATAGGCACTGAGATTCGGATAGTTTTCATCATTAACAATACCCAGGCGCTTGGACATGATGCAGGCATGACCCAGCATGGTGTCAGCCGCTGAAAAATCGCCTATCAAGTAGTCCCTGCCGTCCAAGGCCTGTTCGACCGGCTGCCAGGCTCTTGCCAGTAAACGTTGTGCCTGTTCGCGCACCGTTGCATCTTGGCGCTCCGGGGGCAGTAGCAAGGTGTGCACCACGATTGTATTGACCGGCGGCATCACCATTCCCTCGCAATAATGGAACCACTGTAAGTATTCGGGAAAGCGCGAGTCATTAACCGCCGGCTTCAACCCGCCACTGCCGTGGCGCTCCAGGATATATTCGGCAATCGCTCCGGATTCGAAAATACTCACATCACCATCTTCCAGCACCGGTACCCGGCCCAGCGGGTGGCGCTCCCGGTGTTCATCTGACTTGAGATCCTTGGGATGAAAGTCCATCCGGTTCAGTTCGTATTCCAGGCCCAGTTCTTCCAGCAGCCACAATGTGCGGCTGGCCCGTGAGTTTGGTGCAAAATGCAGTTTTAACATGGACATTGTCCCTTGTTCATTTATGACTACGGATAAAATAGACCAAAATCCGCATTACTGCGGTTGGTTGAACACCGGTTTGCGCTTCTCCAGGAAGGCAGCTATGCCTTCCAGCTGGTCCGGTGTGCCAAAGGTTTTATGAACCGCAGCCCGCTCGGCCTGTAACAAGTCTTCCAGCGGACGATCTTCATTACCCACCACCACCTCCATCACACCCTGCACGGCGAGCGCCGGTTGTGCGGCCAGTTCCTCCGCCAGTTTGATAGCCCGGCCCTTGAGTTCCTCCAGCGGCCACACCTCGTGCACCAGGCCGATACGCAGTGCCTCGGGTCCGGAAATTTTCTTGCCCCTCAGGATCATGTCCAGGGCCTGGTCGCGACCAACGCACTTGCTGAGTCGGGCACTACCGCCCCAGGCCGGCACAGTGCCCAGGTCCATTTCCGGCAGGCCGATCTGCGCGCCCTCGGCGGCAGCCAGACGGAAGTGACAGCCCAGGGGTACCTCCAGGCCGCCGCCCAGGCAGAACCCGAACAGGGTCACTACCCAGGGCTTGCCCATGTTCTCGATGGCGGCAATCACCCGCAAACGCTGGTCGAACAGTGCATCGGGACCACCTCCCCGTTCAATGCCTTCCGGCAGCTGTTTGAGATTCATGCCGACAGAAAAGTTGTCCAGCCCCTCGCCGGTAAGGACGACGGCGCGCAGGGTATCGTCTCCTGCAATCTCAGTGACCAGTTCCTCAAGTCGGTCGATAAAATCCAGGGTCATCCGGTTATAGGGCGCATCGTTGATCGAAATGATGGCCACCGCGTCCTGGCGGGAAAGCAAGAGGGGGGTATCCATAGTATCGTGCTTCACGCGGCTGTGCCGGTGCCAGCGCGCATTCCCTCCAGGCGCTGGGCAATGAGTTGGTCGGCTTCATTCATGATCCGATCAATCAACTCCTGGCAACTGGGAATATCATTGATCAGGCCAGCTACCATACCGCAGGACCAGGCGCCTGCATCCACATCACCCTGCTGCATGATCTTCGGATACACGCCGGCCACTTCAGCGGCAATATCTTCGAACCCGATATTGGCACCCAGGTCGCGCTCCTTTTGCAGCAAACGCTCTACCGCCGGGTTGGTCAACACGCGCTCCGTATTGCGCAGGGGGCGCATGACCAGTCGAGTATCCAACTCGGTAGCCTGCAGGATCGCCTGCTTCACATTCTCGTGTACTGGCGCTTCTTTTGTCGCCAGGAAGCGGGTACCCATGTTCATCCCCTCGGCCCCCATGGCCAGTGAGGCTACCAACGAACGGGCATCAGCCATGCCGCCAGAGGCCACAAAGGGGATTTCCAGCTCGTCTGCGGCACGCGGCAGAAGAATCATATTGGGTATGTCGTCCTCACCCGGGTGACCGCCGCATTCAAAACCATCCACGGAAGCCGCATCACAACCAATAGACTGAGCCTTGAGAGCATGGCGCACGGCCGTACACTTATGAATCACTTTTACACCGGCATCTTTCAATGCCGGCAGGTACTCAGAGGGGTTGTTGCCGGCGGTTTCCACCACTTTCACACCACCTTCGATAATAACGCGCACCAGGCCTGGATAGTCTGGCTGGTTCAGGATAGGCAAAAAGGTCAGGTTCACCCCAAAGGGCTTGTCGGTCATGTCCTTGCAGCGGGCTATCTCGTTAGCCAGCTTTTCCGGGGTTCCTTGCGTCAGGCCTGTAATGATGCCGAGTCCACCGGCGTTCGATACCGCCGCTGCCAACTCAGCATAACCGACATAGTGCATGCCGCCCTGGATAATCGGGTGTACGATGCCTAGCAGCTCAGTAATACGCGTCTTCATGTTTACCCCACATGTATATCTTGGTTTTCTTTCCTGCTGTTCACGCGGTTTGCGCTGAACGCTCTCTCGACGTATCAAGTATCTGGGGCAGTGGATTAACGATCATATAATCGGGCGCGAGCAAAGGGTTCTCCGGCAAGTACTCTAGGACGCGACCCAGCCAATCCCTGACTACCGGGATCCGAGACGGCAGCAGTTCATCGTCGATGCCGATCGCGTAGCTGAAGACAATTTGCGGAAAAATAGCGAAGTCGACAAGCGATGGTTCAGTGCGCCCACCGAAAAACGGACCGTCTTTAAGGTGCTCTATTAGTTGCATACCCACACGGCCGCGCATCTCTGAAGCGCTTTCCGATTTATCTATATCGCACATCATGTGCTTTATAAACGGCGCAGTTTGCAACAAATCGGGCCAGGCATTTCGCACCTCCTCTGCCAGTGGGGTCTGGCTACTGACAACCGACACCAAACGCCAGGCCATATGCCTTAACCTCGCGCTCATCTGAGCCTCATGCACACTCCTGAAACCACTCAAGATCAGACTATTCGAAACCCATTGGTCCATTTCCAATATCGCTTGTTTCTCCTCTTCATTCTGGCCAAACAGCGAATGCTCCGGAAACCGCTCATCCAGCCACAGGGCAAGTGGCGTGGAATCTATCCGCCACTCGTCACCAATCTGCAAGACCGGTACCTGGGTCTGACCTGTAAAAGCTATCTCTGAAGGGTCGACTGGATTTACCGGCAAAAACTCAAAGGGAAGTTGTTTGTAATAGAGACAGCAAGCCACCTTGCGCACATAGGGGCTGGTTGAATAACCGTATAGTTTGATATCTACCATTTCATACCTTTAATCCAATACTCCCTGCCCGTCCATATTAAGAGCCGAGCACCCATTAAGCTTATACTAGCGCCTATTTGAATGCTTTCTGCCTGTGAACAAAATGATATTCCCGCCGTCTTTTTTGTCTTTTTTCCCGCATGGAGCGGGAGCTATAGGCACTATCAATTCTTTTTTATAAGATGGTGTGAATGGATGCACTAACTAACATACTAAAAATTATTCAATTATCTGCAAAAATCTACGTTTGTAGAGGTACTGGCGGGCCGTGGAACCTACAGTTTCAATACCGCCCGCAAGGCATT
>DOVB01000138.1:1545-5872 GCA_003520285.1 Halieaceae bacterium | reverse complement strand
GTCATTCAAGACGACTGTTTGCTCACGGTGCGCGCGCAGGAGCTGAACCTCGAACCTGAGCTGATCCAGAAAGCGGTGATCCACGCGCCAGCAAGAGCCGTATTTGATCCACGACTACGCATTCCCAAAGAAGCAAAAATACTTGGAAGCGAGGGTTCAACCGTGGTGTGTTACGACCCCGGCCTCGCGCAGGCGCAAGATGCCAACCTGGGGGAGATACCAGTACTGGCGATCGATGAGTTGCGCAGTGAGAGGGGACTTAGGCATGCACTGCTCCTACTCTCTGAACACTACCCCGCCAATGAAATACTGGTAGAATGCGGCCCAACCTTGGCTGGTGCGTTTCTTGCGGCGGGGTTGGTCGATGAGCTAATCCTCTATCAAGCGCCAATGTTGCTCGGGCATAACGCCCAGAGCTTAGTACAAATGGACATCAGCCAAATGACACAGCGGCTGAACTTCGATTTAATTGATTCCCGCAAGCTAGGGCAGGACCTAAGACTCACATTAACGCCACGTCGTTAAGCTCACCAAAGGAATGTTATGTTTACAGGGATCATTGAGGCAGTAGGTGAAGTCGCCGCGATAGAACCGCGCGGAGGTGACGTCAGGCTCAGAATAAAGACCGGTAAGCTCCCACTTGATGGCGTCAAACTCGGCGATAGTATTTGTACCAGCGGCGTCTGCCTAACAGTGGTCCATCTGCCCGGCGATGGCTATTGGGCCGATGTCTCAAATGAGACTTTGAAACTCACTACCGTCGGTCGATGGAGTAGCGGCACCCCCGTCAACTTAGAGCGCGCACTCACGCCTGAATCTCGCCTCGGGGGTCACATCGTGAGTGGTCACGTCGATGGCTTAGGAACGGTTGTTGAACAATACGAAGAAGGTCGCTCTTGGCGCTTTCTAATCGAGGCTCCAGCAGAACTGGCAAAGTACATTGCACACAAAGGCAGCATCTGCGTTGATGGCACTAGCCTGACGGTGAATTCAGTCGACGGCGCGCGCTTTGACCTCAATATCATCCCACAAACGATGGCGGAAACCGTGATGGGGCACTACCAAGTGGGCAGTCAGGTGAACTTGGAAGTAGATGTGATCGCTCGCTATCTTGAACGTTTACTGCTGGGCGATAAGGCCTCAAAACCCGAAGGTTTGAGCATGGATCAGTTGGCCGAGCACGGCTACCTCAAACGATAGCGCGAACTTTTCAAGGATTTCTATACTATGCTCAACAGCGTTGAAGAACTGATCGCCGATTTGCGCCGCGGCCAAATGGTGGTCTTAATTGATGACGATAGCGACTCCCATTCCGAGGGCGTGGTAATGGTCGCGGCTGACTTTATTACGCCCGATCATGTCAATTTCATGGCGCGCAAAGCCAAGGGACTTGTTTGCCTAGCACTGACCCGCGAGCGATGTGTTCAGCTGAATCTCCCCCTGATGGCAGAAAATACGCAGGCCGAGAAGAACAATTTCACCCTGTCTATTGAAGCGCGTCATGGCATCGATACCGGTATCTCAGCGGCAGATCGGGCGCTGACAGTCCAAGTTGCCGTAGCACCGAACGCGAAGCCAGAAGATATCGTGCAGCCAGGACATATTTTCCCCTTGGCCGCCGAACAGGGTGGAGTATTGACTCGCGCGGGTCACACTGAGGCCGCAGTTGACTATGCGCGTCTTGCAGGTAGCTCCCCAACGGCTGTTATTGCCGACATTCTGGCAGCCGAAGGGCATCTCGCTGACGGCGATGGTTTGCGGGAATTTGCCAAGCAGTGGGGACTCAAGATTGGCAGCATTGCAGAGCTGATCCACTTTAGACTCAAACACGAGCGCACTGTGAAACGGGTGCGTGAAGGCGCAATTCAGACCGCCCACGGCGACCTTTATTTGGTGGCTTACCAAGATCAGATCAGCCGACTCATTCATATTGCATTGACCAAAGGGGCCATACAGGCCGAGACGTCAATAGCCGTTCGAATGCATGTACAGTCTACTTTACGAGATCTGGTCGGCACCCAAATCGCCGAAGTGACGTCCTGGGATACCCACAGCGCGATCGAGTACCTTACTCAGCAACCTGCGGGTATCGCTGTCATTCTTGCCAATGATGAAAGTTCAGATAGCGTGCTGCACAGCGTTGATCTGGCCTTGGGAAACCGAGATGCCATCCTGCCAAAGCAGCACCCTAGTTACAGCCGTATCGGTATCGGATCACAAATTTTGAAAGACCTCGGAGTCAGCAAAATCTCGCTGTTGGGAGCGCCAATGAAGTACAATGCGCTGTCTGGCTTTGATTTAGAGGTCAACTGTTTTATAGAGCCCGGTGGCAAGGTCACCCGAGTTGAGGAGTCATAACATGACAATAGCAACAATCGAAGGTCAATTCGCTTCAGGCAAGGGACACTACACCTTAGTGGTCGGCCGCTGGAATAGCTTCGTGGTAGAACATTTATTAGAGGGCGCGATTGACACTCTCCGCCGCCATGGTGTTACCGACGAGCAAATGAAGATCGTTCGTGTGCCTGGCGCTTTCGAGATCCCCCTGGTCTGTCAGCGAATCGCTAAAGTCGGTGGTACCGATGCAATCATCGCGCTTGGCGCCGTGATTCGCGGTGGAACCCCTCATTTTGAACATGTCGCTGGCGAATGCACCAAAGGCATTGCTCATGTTTCTCTCGAATATGGCCTGCCGATTTCTTTTGGTGTGCTAACCGTTGACTCTATCGAGCAAGCGGTCGAGCGCTCCGGTACCAAGGCCGGCAACAAAGGAGCCGAGGCAGCTGCTTCCGCAATTGAGATGGTCGACCTACTTGCGCGAATTAACTGAGTGAGTAAAACCATCAATACGCTGTCGGCGCAGCGGCATAAAGCCCGGCACTATGCTGTTCAGGCGCTCTATCGTTGGCACATGAACAAGCAAGCTGTGACTGAAATAGAGGCGGAATTCAGAATCGATTACGACTTCGAACATGTCGATCTCGAATTCTTTCAGGCAGTGTTGCGAGGTGTGGTTGCTCAGCACAACGCGCTAGATGCTTATTTAGAGCCGCTGCTAGATCGACCATTGAATCAGCTCGATCCAATCGAGCTCGCGGTTCTGCGTCTAGGCTTGTTTGAGTTGCGAGAGCGGATCGATGTACCGTTTAAAGTCGTGATCAACGAAGCTGTCTCGCTGGCGAAAAAATTTGGTGCGACCGAAAGTCACAAGTATGTCAATGGCGTCCTCGACAAAGCCGCGCGCGGGCTTCGCAGCGTTGAAATAGAGGCTTAATGAATCCAGCCGCGCTCGTGCGGCATGCGGCAACACAGTACTCTGTCAACTATGACCGAATTCGAACTGATACATCGCTTTTTCTCTGGTCTTGACTTTGGGCCTTCGACACGACTGGGCATCGGCGACGATGCTGCTATCCTCGATATTCCCCCGGCGCATTCCCTAGTGGTCTCGGTCGACTCGGCCAATGAACACACCCACTTTAGCGAGTTGACTCTCCCAGAAGTTGTCGCCTATCGGTCGATCGCCTCGGCAATCAGCGATTTAGCCGCAATGGGCGCCACGCCTATCGGAATGACCTTAGCCCTCTCGTTGTCAGAGCAAGATCCGCTATGGCTGCGCAGTTTTAGTGAAGGTGTTACCAAAGCCGTTTATGCTTTCGGTTGCCCCTTAGTGGGTGGCGACACCACCAAAGGCCCATTGTCGATATCGGTTACGGTGATGGGTACGGTACCACAGGGATTCGGTCTTAAGCGCTCTGGCGCAACCGTTGGCGATCTCATTTGCGTATCGAGTTCACTCGGCGACGCAGCAGCTGGCTTGCAACTGGAACTAGGTACGCTCTTTGCTGAAGAGCACCCTTCCTGTTCAGATTACTTGCTAGACCGCTGGAGCTACCCACAGCCCAGACTCGCACTGGGGTCTGATCTGCTCAACAGCGCGACGGCCTGCATCGATATTAGCGATGGATTCTTGGCTGATCTTGGCCACCTACTGCAACAGAGTGGTGTTGGTGCACAGATTAATGAAGCGGCAATCCCTATCTCAGCTGAACTCATCAGCGTGGTAGGGCGAGCGCAGGCTCTGCAACTCGCTCTGAGTGGGGGCGAGGACTACGAACTCTGTTTTACCTTGCCAAGCTCGGTGGCGGTTCCGGAGGGTTGCTCGGTGGTGGGACAGATCGTCGCCACAATGGGTATACGTGGATTAACTAACACCCCCGTGAGGACTGGATTCCAGCATTTTTGAGTCAACATCCTTGCACCGTGACACAAGATAAGCAGAGATAAGGTCAGGCTCTGGTAATACGGTTCAGCAGTTCAGCAGTTC
>DOVB01000138.1:0-1308 GCA_003520285.1 Halieaceae bacterium | reverse complement strand
GCAGTTCAGCAGTTCAGCAGCTTAAACAATTTGACACTAAAAATGCCATAAGGTAGCGTTCTCTCAAGTCAAATAACCGTGGCAGCCGAGGATCAAAGCGTGAAAAAACGATTTATAGTGTTAGGGGTCTTTGCGTTAGTCATCATCGGCCTCTATAGCCAGCGCGCTAACATCGCTGCGACTCTTTTGCAGCGCGGGCTTGAGGCTCAAATGGGCGCCAACATTGTTGATGACCTCGAAGACGGACTCCATCTCGCCTTGTGTGGCGCCGGCGGCCCCATGCCAGCACCGAAGGCCTCAGGACCCTGTGTCGCGGTGGTCGCTGGCACAAAACTCTTCATTGTAGATGCTGGCACTGACGGCGTGCGAAATTTGCTTCGAATGGGATATCAACCCGGTACTTTACAGGGTGTCTTCCTAACGCACTTTCACTCCGATCACATCGATGGCCTGGGTGAAGTAGCCACAATCCGCTGGGCAGGTGGGGAATTTCTGGAACCACTCCCAGTCTATGGCCCAACAGGCGTTGAGCAAATCGTGGCAGGATTTAATACTGCATACGCGCAGGATTTTACCTATCGACACGCTCACCACGGAGACCTCGTAGCACCTATGAGTGCGGCAGGCTTAAAGGCAATGCCGTTCACAACACCACCGGTAGATACCCTGGCAGTCGTTTACGAGGCTGACGGTTTGAAGGTTGAGGCTTTAGCCGTTAACCACCTCCCGGTCGAGCCCGCTGTAGGCTATCGATTCACCTATAAAGGGCGATCTTTACTCATCACCGGCGACACGACCAAAGACGCGAATATTCAAAAGTTCTCGGAGGGTATTGATTTACTAGTACATGAGGCGCTAGCACCAAACCTCGTCGCGATGATGCACGAAGCGGCGAAAGCACGAGACAACGCGTTAATGACGAAAATCACCTACGATATCCCTGATTATCATGCGAGCCCAGTCGATGCTGCGGAAACGGCACGGGATGCTGGAGTTGGTCATCTATTGTACTATCACATCGTTCCACCGCTGGTTCTACCTGGGCAGCAACTGCTATTTCTGGATGGTGCCGAGAAGATTTTCCCAGATTATACAATTGGCGAGGATGGTGTCAGTTTCACCCTGCCAGCAAACAGTGATGAGATCCACTTAACTCGAAGCGGACTGTAATACTCTCGATTGAGATATGTTCAACTAACTTCGCTGACAACAACGGCGAATGGTTCTCATCTCAGACCGGCTAACCACAAACAAAAAAGGCCCACCTGACGGTGAGCCTTACTTTGTTTGGTGGGCCGTGCTGGATTC
>DOVB01000136.1:1300-6994 GCA_003520285.1 Halieaceae bacterium | reverse complement strand
CGACGGATGCCGTCGGCGTGAACTCTGCTGACGAACTCCCACTCCGCTTCGGTGGGGAGTCGGTATCCAATGCTCTCTGGGTTGAATCCAATGACGATACCGCCTTCTTCTCGGTAAAAAGGAGGAAGACCTTCTTGAGCACTTAGCCAGTTACAGAATTGCGCTGCCCGCTGCCAGCTGACCTCGACTACCGGTTGGCTCTGGCGATTGAGTGATGTGCCCGCGATAACACCAGAGTTGTGCTCGGTATCGAACACTCGGAACTGTTGATTGGTGGTTTCAGTCGTCGCGATATAGAACGCCCGGCTGAGCCTGACGGTCCGCTGTGTTTCATTGGCTCGACGTCCGGAGTCCCGCCGCGAGCTTCCCATCATAAATTCCGAGCTGCCGACCGTGTCGATTAAGGTCATCTGGCCCCCGACGGAGGTGGTAACCATGGGCAGTAAACGGGCGCGCCGAGCCTCCGCAAAGGTCAATAGGCGTGTGGTTACGGTCTGTTCTAAACCCGAGCGCGGCGTCACTTGCGTGCTGAAGGTCTCATAGCCTGGTTTCTCGATCGTAATATCCTGTGCTGTTTCGGGTAGCTGATAAACGCCGGATCCTGTGCCCAAACGCTGGCCATTGCCGTAAATGACGGCGTCTGATGGGCTAACCTCAAACTCAATAGTGCCTAATGATGGGCTTAGCGTGATCATTTCAGTGCGACTGGTGCCCGGTGCCAGTTGGCGCTCGAACGACTGCGGTTTGAATCCAGGCTTGGTGATGGTAATGAGGCTGAGTTGATTCGGCGTCAGGTCGAGGCTGGTCGGGGTCAGGCCATGATAGCGCTGATTGACGCGCACGGTGGCCCCATCGGGCTCAGTGATGACTTGCAATACGCCGTTAGCAGGTTCAAGTTCGACTAAAGGGTGGATGACATCGGTTTCGGGCTCCACCGAGAGTGAGAGTTGCTTGCTCTGATACGCGACTTTCTCGAATCTGATCAGGCGCTCGCCAGCAAGCAACGCGAGTGTAATAGGCGTTGTGCCAACGAATTGCTCGTCTACCCAAACATCAGCTCCTTCAGGCTTTGAAGTGAAAGTAACGTCGCTCCAGTCGGGCCGCAGTTCTATGGCGATGGTTTCAGCGATTCCTCTACCTATCACCGAGATGAGTTGGCTGTGGGTTTGATAGCGATCCGCTCGCGCTTCTAGTTGGTAATCGCCGGGGACGAGTTGCAATGCTCGCTGCTCAAACAGTTCGCCATCGAGGAAAAGTTGACTCTCTGGTGGCGTTATCGCAAAGGTGATTTCTCCGGGCAGCGGCGACAGGGCTACGGTCAAATTTTGGGCAGCTGCCTCGGTGACTTGGTAGTCAATCGCTGTCGGGTAGAATCCGGGGCTGGTGATCGACACCTGATAGCCGGATTCAAGCACTAAAAATCGATCACTTAAGGCGAGGTGCAAGCCGCCTGACAACGAAATGGTGGCAGAATCTGCGGGCTGCACGATGACTTTTAGACTTTTCGCATTGAATAAAAATAGCAGCACACCGAGCAGTGCGGCAGCTACAAGTGCTATGGCCACGGTTCGAGTAGAGGGCCACTTGGGTCCATTGCTGCCAGTCTTTGATCCACTAATAGGCGCAAATTCTGCGGGCTTTAATGGTCGGTCCGAGGCTGCCATTAGAGTTTTTCCTCACAGGCAATAAAGTACTCAACAGCCTCAGAATCTGGCTCGATCGTAAACGTGACAATAACATCTCGGTAGCCCAGGCGGCTGCCTCTTAGGGTGTATTGGCCGGGTCTCAATGCCAGCTCTGTGCTCACTAATTGACCCAGTTTAGAGTGTCTCACCAGAACCACTTCGGTAGCACCATCAGACCGCACAATGACAGGGATAGATTGGTTCGCTTGTCGCAAGAGTTCACTGAGCGTTGTTAACTGTTGTGCGAGTTTGGGACCGATTGGGTCCTTAGCTTGGGCTCGACGCAAGGCTTCGCTGGCGTCGTCGGCGATAGCAATATCGCTCAGTCTGGCGGGTTCTTGAATGAAGGTGTTGAGTGTTTGTTCTAGTTCATAGCGCTGGCGTGCAAGAGCAAGGCCGTTCAGAGCATATTGGACCGTTGAGTCGAGTGCTAGGGCGTCTTGATAGTTGGTAATCGCATCACTCCACTGCTCTTGATCGATCAATTGTTGTCCTTCATCGCGCAATCGCCGGAGGGTCTCCTGAGTTATGGCGGTCTCGAGCTGCTCCGCCGCTTGATCAATCGCAGGGTCATTAGGGCGGTGTACGCGCGCTTGTGCGAGCGCCTGCTCGGCTGGGTCATAGCGCGCTTGATCAAGAGCGGTATAAAAAGTACTCATGGCGTTATCGAACCGGAACGAATGCCATGATTTAAGGATAGTTGCTCGTTGTGCTGCTATTAAAGGGTGTGCTGGATCTAGTGCATAGGCTTGGTCAATGGCGAGTTTGGCTTGCTCCCAGGCGTTACTGGCAACAGCTGTTTCAGCTTGCGCTAAATAATCGATTATCGAGGGCAGCTGCACGACCGACTTACCCAACGAGTCGATCCGGGGATCCATTGGCGCGAGCCACAGGAGTCGTTCCAGTGAACCTTTAGCCGCTATTTGATCAAGCGCTTCGATCGCTTGCTGCGTCTCTAGCGCTGCCGTCTCTGCGCGTGCGGGAATACTCTCTTGTAATTGCTGTAATTCAGTTAAACTCTGCTGGTACAGTTCGATAGCACGCTCAAACTCTGAGCTCCGATAGGCTTCATCGCCTGCCTGCGCAATCAAATCAGCATCGATATAGCGCGCTTCAGCCCACCGCATGACCTGCGCTTCTTGCAGTAACTCTTGCTCAATGAGAATCGATTCTAGAACAGACTGGGCTTGTTGCCGCGCTTTTGCTTGCTGTGCTTGCTGATAGGGTGATCCTGGTTCCGCTGGCTTTCCCAACGTGGCGCGTTCCGCGCTGGGATTTGGCCTTAACGCAGGCGTAGGAGCTGCGATAGAGTCCAGCATCGGTGCGGGGGTGGCAACTCGATTCGGTAGCCAGACAAAGACGATCAGCAACAAGAAGATCAAGCTGATGCTGAGCGCTATGATTACCATGATATTCAGGCGATTCTCAGATGCTTTTTCCGCAACAGGCTGGAAGGGACTGAACGGGCGCGGCCGCAGTTTTTTTTGGCTCATGGCGTGTCAGTGGGCCCTGTGTTTGTCGGTAAGTCACCCACTTCAGTGCGGTAAATATCATCTAGTAAAGCGCGCCACTGTGCGTACTGATCTTGTACGCTGCCGGTCAAGGTGATGGTCTGATCATTCAGTTCTATAATCTGTGGTGTCATTTCTGCTTCAAGTGATGCGCCGAGTTCTTCCAGTGCCTCTACATGAATGGCGGCCTCGTTGCGCTTGTCGAGACCACTTTTTACCATATAACCACCGCCCATAATTGCGACGTTGCCGGCAGTTCGAGTGACTGCGTCATTGCCATTGGCAGAGGCGTAGATACCGGCTAAAACTGCGGCACCGCCGATAATAAGTTCTTTCCTGGATTCGGCTTTGATCTGCTCTAGTGCGATAGCTTCCTCGTAAGTGAGTTTGCGCCACTCTTGATACGGTGCTTGCATCTGGACGCCGAATTGCTCGTAATACGTTTGCAGGGTGTCGACATACAGCTGGTCTCGAGTCCGAATAACCCGCACGCGCTCGAGCATTGGATCGTTATCTGCTGGCAGTTTTTGCAGTTGGTAGCGTCCGTCACGAAACACCACGTAGTCGACAAATGCTTCGCTTGCAAATCGCTCGGCAAAGCGCATCTCGGCAACGGATCTGACTCTCTCTCGCTGATTTGACGACAGGGTCTGGAAGTGAGCCAAGAGGTCGTTGGCAATTCGGTTGTAAACGGCTTGAAAAGCGTCGTGGGTGACGCGTGTGGTTGTGGCGTAGGCGTAACGCGAAGCCTCGGCGCTATATTGCTTGCCATCGAGCCAGGAGTGCCCAGTGGCATCGACCGCATCGATTTCTAAGGTCAGCGTTTTCCCATCTGAATGTACTATCTTGCCACTGATCATGAGGTCGGTGAGTTGATCATCTGTGGGCACCACTCGCACCGCGCCCCAAGCCCCACTGTTTTGTAATGACCCCATCAAGAGTTGAGGAATGTAGCGGGCTTCGGCTTGCCTGACTTCGGTAAAGACAGGGCTGTCATCGTCGATCTCTGAATCTAAGCCCGGATCAAAAATGGCAATACTCACATCGAGTAATTCTGAGTCTGCAATGCTCTGACTCGGCGTATCCACAGCCGGGATTGAGGTTGTTTTGATGGACTGAGAAACACAGCCTGCCGCGAGAGTCGCGAGTGCCATAACGAGAGTGAGTCGCCGTATGATGCGGTTCATCCTTGGTTAAGTCCTTTATATTTGCGATATTCCTGCCACAGCTTCTCCCGAATTTCTGGATCTGGTTCGCGCATCGCAGCTTCGCGCAGCTGCCTCGCGATCACATCATCATTATCCCCATCGGGAATGTCGGCCGGCGGTGGATACTGGGCGGTGGCCGCAGTGGAGGCGGGTTGCCCAGATCTCATCCCACCACCTGCACCGGGCGCTCCGCCAGCGCCACTTCCTGCGCTCCGGCCAGGCATGGCGCCGTAGGATTCGTTGCTGGATTCAGTTGCGGGCTCGACCTCGAGATCTGTGGCTGGGGATTGCGTACGTGCCTCATTGCGCTGCTGATCTTGAGTGCTGCGGATAATTTGATCGAATACTGAAGTTGTGGCCTCGAGTTCTGCATCGAGCACGGCAATTTTTTCGGTCTGGGTTTGTCTTCCTGAGGCGGTACCCGCGGTACTTTCTGTTCCTGTACTGGCATTGGTAGCGCCAGTGGTAGGTTGTGATTGAGAGCCCGCCCTATCGGTCGAGCTCGAGGCTGTTTCTGAACCGTCTCCTGAGCCTGTGGTTGCGTTGTCTTTGGCAGAGGTTTCTCCGCCACCTGCTGCTCGAGCTTGAGCTTGTCCTGATGTCTGCCGTGCCGCAGGGATATCATCGTTGAGTGTTGGCAGCGATACGTCGGCACTGGGCCCCTCTGTGAGAACGAAACCTGGTTCACTCCCCGCTTCGACGCTTTCTGAAGAGGGCGCGGGATTGCCAGAGTCATTGTCTGATGCGCTGGCAGTGGCAGAGGCTGGTGATTGTGAGCGCTCACTCTCGGTTTGTGAACCGCCGTTTGCGGAAGGTAGTGATGATCGTGGTTGTGAGCTTGCGCTAGGAATCCCGCTGGTGCTGGCACTGGGACTAGGATTCGAGCTGGAGCTGGAGCTGGAACGAGAGCTGGAACTAGAGCTGGAACTAGAGCTGGACGCAGGCGTACTTGGTGTTGGCAGTGACACTGACGGTGACGTCGGCGTAGTTGCACTCGGGCAGCCGGTCAGCACCATGCATAAGGCGCCCAGTAAGAGCCAGTGACTGAGTCGATTACGATTGGGGTAACACATAGGTCTGCTCCATTTTTTCGGTTGTGACCGTCTCGCCAGCGATAACGCGAGGCCTAAATTTAGCACGTCGCAACTGCCGTATGAAGCGACTCGCGGACAGTTCGATTGACTCGTCTACTCTAACGCGCTCCACCGATCGCACCGATCCTCGGTCGGTGACATTGAAAGTGATCGACAAATTACCTTCTTCTTTTGGCACCGAAGGAGCGATTAATCG
>DOVB01000136.1:0-1092 GCA_003520285.1 Halieaceae bacterium | reverse complement strand
TTCGCCAATCACGGTATCAATTTGACGGTACAAGTCGCTTGCATTGCGCCTTTGGTCGCGCCACAAATACCAGTCCGCCAGTTGAATACTGGCATGAAAGGCTTCGTAGCTGGTATCGCCGTAGAGTCTGGACTGAATTTTGACTAGCTCAGCAATGATGATCGGTGCGGATCGATCACTGATTCGAAAGTATTCGTAGAAATTGCTCTGGGGTTGATTCTCATCGAAAGAGGCTCGCTCCTCGAAGGGTGATCGCTCGCTGCTGTTATCGAACGAGGTAATGAGAAAATAAGTTTGAAGCAAGCCGTGCAGCGTTTCGGCTACCAGTCTATCCTGATTGGCATCGGCTAAATCGTCAAGAGCGCGATTGAGCACTGCGAGCATATCTGCTAAACGCAAAAACTGCGTTTCTGACGGGTTTCTCAAGAACGCTGCCCGCTGCCAACGAGCGTGGGACAACCAAGCTTGTGCGCGCTCGACGCCCGGTGTCAGGGCGCGTTCTTGCAGTCGCACCAAATACTCTTGGCGCTGATCCGCTTCCGTTTGATCATTCAGAGCATCTAGGCTCACGATCTCGGCTTTAATAAAAGGAATCTGTTGATCGCTATACAAACCCCGATTGATGCGAGCGATATGGGCTCCTCGCCGCAGCACGTCAACGGCTTCGCGGTGTTGCCCCGCTCTTTGCGAGGCTAATCCAAGTGCCAAGAGTTGTTCACTCAGTGACGAGTCAAAAGCGCCTTGCTCGCGCTCAATAGATTCTATCGCCCTTTTATAGTGGTCACGTTCATCGCTACCGAGCTGGACTAGATTGTTGGAGTCACTCAGATCGATTGGGCTGTCTTGGGCAGGATTGGCTAACCCAAGATGACCTGACAGTGCCCCGACGCCTAGCGCAAGCATTAATTCTCGTTTGAACACAGAGTCCTCCAAGATGGCGCAGTTGCGCGTTGCTCTATCCTACGACTATTGACAACGCAGTATAGCGAATTACTCACTATCACCTGATAAAGATACGGTATTGCCCGCTGAGTGGGTTAAAAAAAACGCGGTATGCTCCGTTGATTTTCTTCAGGACGTGAGCAGATGATC
>DOVB01000047.1 GCA_003520285.1 Halieaceae bacterium | reverse complement strand
AAGAGTCTTAAGCACCTACACAGCCCCTCACTCAAGCACTTTTGATACTCACAGCGTTGGATGCTGTTGGTGTCAAAAGGTGTGCTAACGAGCGTTTAAGAGCCTTAGCGCGAGCCTTTATACGCTCATTAGTGTCTTTTCCCAGCTCGGCATATCCCGCTTGAGACTCGCTCATTTCCCTGCCCTTAGCTTCCCAACCTCCTATCTCTGCTTGCAAATCTACAGGAATGGCTGCACTTGCAAAGTTATGCCTGAGTGTGTGTCGTAGGCTATAGGCTGTGTAATCTTTACCCACCGATGACAACATGGTCTTAAGTTGGGCACTGATGTTATCCGTGGTCTTACTTGTCAGAACCTCAAGATGCCCACATTCAACCAAATCTTTGATTCTTTCAGTTCTGTAAACTAACGGCACTAGTCTTTGTCGCGCTTCTGTTTTCCTGATTGGCCCCTCACCACTAAGCGAGACAACTGCAGGTATGTTGGTAAAGTTAAAACTGGTTGCTGAGAGCTGCACAGCTTCGCTGGGGTGCATCCCTGTTTGAATAGCTACCAGACAAAAAAGCTCTTTCCAGTCTCCTCTCCCGCAGATAAGCGTCATCAGTTTATTCTGATCTATGTAGTCCAGTGGCCGCTTCTTATTCTTAACTTGCCGTCTCTTGCTGAATTTGGGGCGTTTGACTTCTATCTTCTCCGCCTCAGACTCAACATACTCGTTGTGATAAATGATTGGTTGGGTAACGACGTTGATATATTTTTTTATCGTTGATTCACTCAGCGTTTTTATGCTCCCTTTAAAGATTATTTCCTTCTTTCGCATAAACGCAGCGTATTTGACGAGATGATCCTTGAGTACATCAGATGTTACGATGCAGTCACCACCAATCACGTCTACAAACTCATATCGTAAACGTTTGGTCTCTCTGTCTCGCTTATTACTCTCAGACATATTCTGACTAATCCAATAAGCTTCGAAGATCTGCGAATAGGTCTTGTATTGCGTAGGTGTATCTTTCGGCATGTGAACTAAACGCCACGCCTCTTCTTGTATAGCGACAAGTTCTGAGGGATCATTATCGTGCCCTGATTCGCGTTCAGCCCAATAATGGCGCTGCATCTCATCAAAGTGCTCATCCAGCAACCAGTCTTTGACCTCTCCATCAAACCGCGCTTCTTTTCCACCAAACATCCCCGCAGAAACGTCAATCATGCGTAAATAGTCGAGTGCCTTCTTGGTCAATTGCGCCTCTTCGATAACATTTCTATTCACGTTGAACAAGGCGCTCACAAAGGTATCATAAGCCGAGTTGAGACTGTTCCAATCAGCTATGAAGGCTTGTGCATCATTTGGATCGGCCTTGATTCGCTTTCTAAAATAATCCTTGCCCTCCAGCTGAGGATGACCACGGAGAGTTGTAGGATAACGCCGTCTATACCACGGCTTACCCTTCTCATAACGAACATACTTGATTTTGGAATCCATTAGATTGCTCACAGTTATCTCCTGTCATCATATGATGTGACAACCAATGTGACAACTTTTGAGCATTCTGGGGAGTTAAAAACTATATATATCAACGACATATATAAAGCATTTGGCCCGCCCTTCAGGATTCGAACCTGAGGCCTTCCCCTTAGGAGGGGGACGCTCTATCCAGCTGAGCTAAGGGCGGTATTCAGAGCGAAGTTCAACAGTTCGGCATAGTACCCACAGAAGCTCAGGATTGCGAGAATCTCGCGATAGGAAACGTGGCATCACCACCCCACTCTGACCAAGAGGCATCGTAAACAGCCACTGAGTCGAATTGAAGCTGGTGTAAAGCCAGTGCCAAGATACACGCGCTCACACCACTCCCACAGCTCGCAATGAGCTTATGGTTTGGGCTCACCCCAGCAGCCGTAAATCTGGCACGCAACACATCCAAGGGCTGCAACTTACCGGCGGCGTCGAGTACCTCGGCGTAAGGTATGTTGCGCGATTCGGGAATGTGCCCACTGCGCAGTCCAGCTCGAGGCTCTGGGTCTGAACCCTTGAAACGCCCGAGGGAACGCGCGTCAATCACGAGAGATCCGAGACCATTCATTGCGGTGAGGACATCATGTGCGTCGGCCCAGTACCCGGGGTTGACTGAGCGTTGCGTGAATCGACCGCCACGATCCCGATCCCATCCTGACTCCGTTACATAACCCTCGCGTTCCCACGCCGGCAAGCCACCATTGAGAACACGCACGTTTCCGTGTCCGTAGCTACGCAACATCCACCATAAGCGAGGCGCTGAAAATATCCCCATCCCGTCATAAACAATCACCGCACTGTCATCACTCACGCCGCAATAACGCATGGCGTCAGCGAACTGTTCTGGATCAGGTAACATATGCGGATACGGCGAACTGTGGTCACTCCAGCGATCAAGATCAAATCTCGCGGTACCCGGTATACAAGCGCGCCGATACTCCTCATCTGAATCTCGTTGCATGGCCGGCAAATACCAGCTGGCATCGATCACAATGCAGTTTGGGTCATCCAGTCGCGCTATCAGCTCAGTCGCTTCAATGAGGTGAGATATCATCAATTACTCCCGTGTCCGATGGCTCATTCCACAGACTCTGTTCCTGCATACAGTAGCAGATAATGCTAACCTACGGCTTCACTCGTTATGAGACAATTGCCATGCAAAACGATTTGGTTCAACCCTACGATGACCTGCCAGAGCTGCTCTCCAAGGCCGCTAAGCCCTCATCGGTAAGTGACCCCGCTAGGCTCATGACCAATGCCATCTTTGCCGAGCAACTGGGCGTCTCAACCGATTGGCTCCACTCCCCCGAGGCACTGGCTTGGTTGTCAGGCAGCGCTGAACCAGAGCATTACAACTCGGTCGCCACCGCGTATGCGGGATTTCAGTTTGGCCAATACAACCCGCAATTGGGTGATGGCAGAGCACTACTGCTTGGAGAGCTGAGTTCACCAACTCATGAGCGATTCGAGATACAACTGAAAGGAGCTGGGCGCACTCCCTTCTCGCGCGGTGGCGATGGGCGTTCTGCACTCGGTCCAGTCATTCGAGAATACATTGTCAGCGAAGCTATGCATGCCCTTGGCGTGCTCACCACACGGGCTTTGATGGCACTCTCTACAGGCGACTCAGTGATCCGAGAACGCTCTTTACCTGGCGGCATTTTAGTTCGAGTCGCGCCGAGTCATATTCGATTTGGCTCGTTCCAGTATGCGGCAGCGCGCGGTGACGTAGAAGCCTTGACGGCATTACTCACTCGCTCCTTTGAACTTCACTACCACACTGTGCCCCCTGCAGCTCGCAATGCTCCTACTCTTCTGCGGCTCGTGACTGAACGCACTGCGGAGCTCATTGCGCGCTGGGACACTCTGGGATTTATTCACGGTGTTATGAATACCGATAACATGTCTATTGGCGGCCTCACGATCGATTATGGTCCTTGCGCCTTTCAGGACCAGTTCTCTTGGGAACAGGTGTTTTCATCGATTGATACTGCAGGGCGCTATCGCTACAGCCAGCAGCCCGCGATCGCACTTTGGAATCTCGCGCGCCTCGCAGAGGCATTGCTGCCTTTATTCAAGGGTACCGATTCAGAGGTGGTCGCAGAAGCGGAATCCATTCTGAGCGACTTTATGCCCACCTTCGAGCGCTATCGGTTAACGCTCTATGCCCAAAAGCTGGGACTAGCCGTCACGCCAGCTCGATTCGATGACCGCATTAAACCCCTACTGGATTATTTAGAGCAGAAACAACTCGACTTCACCCTCAGCTTTGCTTATCTCGAGTCAGTAGCAAGACACGATCAAAGTGCTACAACCCTGATAACACAGGCGAGTCCCGAGGTCAGCGCTCTGGATGAGTGTTCAATCGTGCGCTCGTTCACACCGATATTTTCAGGTCCACGCGTCAATCCACTGATGATTCCTCGCAACCATCTAGTTGAGGCTGCGATTACGGCGGCAGAAACGGGCGATTCGAGTCAATGCCACACCTTATTCACAAACTCCACCCACCCATATGACCTTGGAGCACTGTCTTATCAGGATTTGCGACCTGCGAAACCCGGTGACTGGATCGGTCGGACCTTTTGCGGCACTTAAGCGTCGAGCGACAATGCTGCTGCGAATAGCGCATGCAGTAGAACGATAATGATCGTCAACCAGCGTCGCATACTTTGATAGGGGGCGGTGTGTTG
>DOVB01000209.1 GCA_003520285.1 Halieaceae bacterium | reverse complement strand
TGGGACGGTATTATCAATCGAGTGGCGATGAATGCCATCCCCCGTTAACTGCGTAGAGCCTGGATTTTTACAATACATACTGAGATTTTCTGCGCCTATAAAACCTCATTAAATCGAATAAAATCAGTACTCTTTGGAACTTTAAAGCCCCTTGCGGGGCTGCTATTTGGTGGAGGCGGCGGGAGTTGAACCCATATTCCACACACCAATAAAAACAACAACCTACAACGCTGTATCCACGTGCTTAAGCCTAATAATGTAGCAGAGGATGTAGCAAACACCAAAATCCAAGTGGGCCGGGGCAGGTGACCATACCCACTCCTGTGTATATATACATGTGGGTGCAGAAGTTGAGGGAGTTTTGGGTGTCAACCAGATTTCACTGTCGCAGTAGTTACCCGCCAGACACATCAGAAGCTGGTTTTTAAAAAGGAGGTCTTTAGAACAGGACCGTGATTGCTGTCGTTTACCTGCTGTTGGTACTGGGTAGTTGTATCCACAGTGGATTCAATTTCGGCTAGACCTATAGCCAAAACAATTGTCGCCGACAAAAGCCACTCCTTGTGTCACTTAATGTCCACGATCTTCTTTTTGTGCAAGCGCGTTTCCGCTAGCAAATCGCTATGGTACTCCTGAAAATCAAGAATTTGCCCACCTTCCATCTTGAATACCATAGCGTAATTATTGTTGTATGAACCGTTTATGCCTTGAGCTTTGCCTTTTACGATATATACGACATCACTACCACCATCTATTTTCCGTACGATTTCTAAGTCAACGCCGGTAGGTAAAACCGCTGGGATATCCTTTCCTAGCCATTCGGTGACGTAGGTTTCCTTGTTATAACTTTTACAAATTGTACAGATACCCATGAATTGAAAAGAAAAGTCATCGTGTAAGAGGCTCTTGGCCTCGGCAGTGTCGATGAAGACGGTTGCAAAAAACCTGTCGATAATCTCAATATTGCTTTTAGCTTCTGAATCTCCCGCCAGACTAGTGCTAGAACAAATAAGTGTTATGGCTAATAATAAAAACGCTCTCATAGTGAACCTCCGTAATACACTGGATAACGACTTTCATTGCACAATATAGTTGTCGGTTTGGTAGTTACAAATCAAATTTATCAATCCATCAAACACAACTTAGTAAGCCTCCTCTCCAGCTGTTGCTCCTGCGCTTCTGTCATGCGTTTATCATAGGCGTTGCGATGTGCCTTCATGTACTCAAGCTTCAGTTCAGACAAGCTAATCAGCCCACTGTGAAAACCAGCAGCCATATTCCTCTACCCAATCTTCAACGCACTCTCGCGGCTTTTTCAGCTCAGCTGACGAGTCCGCACAACGCATGATAAATACCGCTAAGTAGCTGGACGTGCAGCCAAAGTGCCATCCCAGACCGATGGACCTTCGCAATCGGCGTAAGAATTGTAATAGTCTTGTATTGAAGCTTGGCCACCGCCGTTGGCTAGCCAATTTTGATTTTGCATAAGATCGGCAATGCTATCGTAAATGACAAAGTGCATAAATGACCCTTTTCGAGAAGCCTGCCCAAGTTGCGGCAGTATTATTGCCCAGCCGATCATTGATAGATCATCTTGATTAGACGCGAGCCAAGAGTCATGTTTCGCCTTTAACTGTTCATTAGAAACCCCAGGCTTAGCTTTGCACCATTCTGTTTGGATGACGCGCCGAGGACTAGCCTCCAATGCTGGTACGTCCATGTATTTATATCGAACATGATTAAACTTGAAGTGGCAATCACCTACTTCAGAACGCGACTTCATAACTTCGGCAGCTCTTTCCGACTTCTCCCACTTAGTCCAGCCGTCAGCAAAGGCAGGTATTGAGCCGTATACCATTGTGATGTAATCGGCACTTTCATTTACTGGAGTCGCGTGATCATAGAAGGGCGTAAAATTTACAATACCAAGTTCGAGCTTAAGCCTTTGAAATTCGGAAGCAGCGAACTTTGTTTGTTCATCCGCATCCTTGAGCGTTTTCCCAGGTTTTAGTTGGCAAACTTCGTACTGCATGCCTCCCAATTGGCTAAGTACGATTCCGTCGTACTCCTCATCCGCGGCCAATGCCGCACCACAAATTAGCCAAGAAGCGGCGAATAGTTTGGTAATGAATTTCATATTTCTCTCCTTATAACTATCGCGTCTATTCGTTAGAGGACCTTAAATAAGATGGATAAGTTGTTGTGACGACCAAAACCTTTTCAATAGTTAAGTTCGTCACTGGAATGAGATCCCTTAAACAATAATACTCCCAAATCTATAAGGTGCAAAATTATTAACCGTCAATCCATCAAACACAACTTAGTAAGCCTCCTCTCCAGCTGTTGCTCCTGCGCTTCTGTCATGCGTTTATCATAGGCATTGCGATGTGCCTTCATGTACTCAAGTTTCAGTTCAGACAAGCTAATCAGCCCACTGTGAAACCCTGCAGCCATGAAACCATTGAGCCAGCGACGGTCAAATCAATTCTTCCGATTCCAAAGCCAAACTGATAGCATTTTCGCAACAGCCGTGAATAGCGAAGCGATGCCACTGCAGGTATGCCGCGAATGCCAAACAAAACGGAAAAAACGGAAGCGCTATGAATTCACCTAAAATCATCGTGCTGGGCGCCGGTATTGGCGGTTTGTGTTCAGCGTCTTACTTGGTAGCGCAGGGATTTGACGTGACTGTTCTTGAAAAATCCCCGTACCCAGGCGGGCGCTGCTCACATCGTCAGCACGGTGACTATATAGTGACAACGGGCGCGATGATGATACCCATGGGAGCCTCGAGCGCGATTCGTCAGGCCTTTGATGCGTTAAACGTCGAGATGGATATGGTGGATGTGACGGGGCGCATGCGCTATCGGATGCCTCACGGTGACTACGATTTGCCGCCAGGCGGTGGCGGCTTAGCGGGCATGGTGACCTTTGCTATGCAGGACGAAGCCGAGGCAAGCAAGCTGCTGAGGCATATCAAAACCGCACTGTTCGATTGGTTACCCTTAGACAATATTACTCTGCGCGAGTGGTTTGATCAGTACACCGACAACGAGGGCGTCAAGCAACTCTTCGATGGTTACTGCTCGGCCCTAATGGGGGTCCGTACGCATGAACTCAGTGCGCACGATTTCTTTTTGTTTTTAAAATACAGCAGTAAAGGTACGCGCTTTGGCTTGGCTCGTCGTGGTAATCTGGCCTTAATGAGCGACTTGGTGGCTGGAATAGAGCGCAGAGGCGGCAAAGTGCTATTCCACACGGTGTGTAAGTCGATCGAGCACAGGAACGGTCAAGTAACTGGAGTTCGAGTAAAAAATGCGGTGGGCGATGAAGAGCTTATCCAGATCGATATCGTGGTGTCAAACTTAGGCCCAGATGCGACCGTGGGCTTTTGTGGTGGTGAGTCGGTGTTCGAGCGAAGCTACGTCGAGCAGCTGCATACGGATGCAACCCCGGTGCCGATCTACCATGTGGCTTTTGTGATGGATCGTCCCTTGGTGCCCAATTTTGAAGGCTGTATGGTGTTTAGCAACAACCGCAATTTGATTTACCTGGAAATTCCCTCGGCGATATCCCCCGGGCAGTACTCGCCCGAAGGCAAATACGTGCACACAGCGTACGGTGCGCCTCAGAACTATGAAGACGCGAACTTGGACGAAGACTTGCAGCGCACCATCGACGAGTTAGAGGCCAACTTTCCGGGCTTTAAATACGAGGCCGAGATCC
>DOVB01000235.1 GCA_003520285.1 Halieaceae bacterium | reverse complement strand
TTCAGAACCGTTCATTATTTGCGTCTCCACCCTAATGAATAGGCTCAGTATTGTGTTGTCAGATTGCAAAAAAACGACCGTGTGATGACCCTTTTATGACAACAGCGCAAAACGATATCAAGACATTGCTCATCATCTAGTGCCCGCTCGAACCTGAACCTATATCAGGGCCTAAACTAATGAAGAGCATCCAAAATAGCGGGGTTGCTGCAGCCTGCCTGCTTTTCGGGTAGTCAGGCCTGTGCTCTGGCCCTTTCGCCGGTCTGGCACAGGGCCTTTACGATTGTCTTACCTCGCGGTTTGGCGTCTGGGGCGAGCGCTTTTAATAAGCTTTCTCGCCCCAGACCCGCACTAAACGAGTGCAGTCAAGTTGTGTGCAGGTATTTCGGTGGTTATTCGGTGAGAAGGGTGACTATTTTCGCAATGGCTTTTGAGCCTTTAGATACCATTCCGATAGCTTGCTGCTTGGGTTGGTCATCTTAGCGTTTTTGTTGTTTTATCATCGTTTTCTGTTCGTCGTATATTAGTCACATTTTGGCGCGTTTTTATGTGCGGGGGATCTGAGCCAGCCTAATGTGTACTATCAGCTTCAAGATCGGATATCACTGCCGATAGATCTGTGGCCGCAAGGCAGAGCGGCAAGTGATATATTGGTCAAGTGACCCTAAATGGAGAAGCCCTATTGGGTACAGACAATAACAAGGGTGGATGCGGCGTTCCGCAGCCTGCTGAATAGCGCCAGTCATTTTTTTGAACCCCCGAACGGTTGACGAAGTGACCATCTGGCTTATCGACTTTTCTGACAAACTACAAGAGGACCGAAAAATGAATAGACTATTCCTTGGCGCCGCGGTAATGGCGCTGAATACGGCGTGTTCAACAGCGCTCGCTGAAACGCTTTCAGCTAGCCTTGGCGGCAATGAAACTGCCACCCCCGCGCAGCCCCAAGGCCCTGAAAAATATCTTACAGCTGAAGGGCTTGAGCTTTCCGCGCCCGACACCTGGGGTCATTGGGGCGTCAACCTCACCAACGGACATCGCGGTATAAAGCCCGGCGACGATTTCAATCAGTTTGTCAATGGAAAGTGGATCGAGACATTCGAGATCCCCGCCGATCGTTCGCGGTACGGTGCTTTTGACCTGCTGGGCGAGAAATCTGAACAGCGCGTGCGCCTGATCATTGAAGATCTTGCCGAAGCAGAGCCGGACCGAGACACACCTGAAGGCAAGATCGCTACCTTTTACAATGCCTTTCTCGACATCGACACAATTAATGCAGCGGGCCTCACCCCGGCCCAGCCCTATTTAGATCAGATCGACGCGATCGCCGGTCTGGAAGATCTCGCGAAGGTAATTGCGACGATCGGCTTTTCGTCTCCGATCAGCGGCTATGTCTTTGTCGATCGCAAGGATCCGGAGACCTATATTTTCCAGATGGGATTGAGCGGCCTCGGGCTACCCGACCGAGACTATTACTTAAACGATGACGAAAAGTCGGTCGAGCTGAGAGTGCAATATGTCAAGTTGCTGACCCGGATGCTTGCACAGTTAGACTATGACGATCCAGCTACCACAGCGTCTGAAGTAATGACATTCGAGACCGAAATGGCCAAAACGCATTGGGATCGTACCCTCTCGCGCAACCCGGAAATCACCTATAACAAGCTGAGCCAGGAAGAATTCCATGCGCTCTCAGAGCCCTTCCCATCGGCCGCAGTGCTCAATACACTCGGTGTCGGTGGTGAAGAATATTTCCTTGTTGCCCAGATACCGCCCACCGCTGATGAGCTCAGCGAGGCGGGCCTGACCGAAGCGGATGCAAAAAAACTGGGCGGCGGTTTCCCAGCCATGATGAGACTTGCCGCTAACACACCGCTCGAGACTTGGAAAGCCTATCTTAAGGCCCATTTCCTGATCGATCACGCCAGCGTTCTCCCCAAGGAAATCGATGATGAGGTCTTTGCCTTCTACGGCACTGTCCTGCGTGGTCAACCTGACCAGCGCGAACGCTGGAAGCGCGCAGTCTCCTCAACTGAAGGCGTGATGGGGGAAGCCATTGGCAAGGTCTTTGTAGAACGTTATTTCCCACCGGCGAGCAAAGCAGCGATGGACGACCTGGTCACCAACCTTCGCAAGGCGATGGCCGTCAATCTCGCAGAGCTCGGCTGGATGAGCGATGCAACGAAGGTGAAGGCTCGAGAAAAGCTCGATAGCTTCAATCCCAAGATCGGCTATCCGGAAACTTTCGAGACCTACGACACGCTGATTGTCGGAGGCAACGCGCTGGAGAATTTGATGGCGACCCGCAAATGGGCGCGGCAAGACAACCTCGCAGACCTTGGCAGCACCGTCGACAAAACCGAATGGTTCATGACCCCACAGACGGTTAACGCCTACTACAATCCGAGCTTTAACGAGATTGTCTTTCCAGCGGCAATCCTGCAGCCGCCATTTTTTAATCTCGCAGCCGATCCAGCCGTCAATTACGGCGCCATCGGTGGCGTGATCGGTCATGAGATGGGACACGGCTTTGACGATCAGGGCGCCAAGTTCAATGCAGCAGGCGCGCTGAGCAACTGGTGGACACCTGAGGATCAGGCGGCTTTCCGACAGCTCGGAGATGCGCTAGCGTCCCAATATGACAGATATTGCCCGCTTGATGGCGGTACGACCTGCGTGAATGGTCGCCTCGGGCTGGGCGAAAATATCGGTGACCTTGGCGGGCTGTCGATGTCCTACAGGGCCTATCAGCTAAGTCTCGATGCCGATGGCGACGGGGTGATCAGCGAATCCGAACAAGCACCTGTCATTGATGGGTTAACCGGTGACCAGCGCTTCTTCCTCGCCTGTGCGCAGATCTGGCAGTCGAAGTACCGCGAGGAGGCACTCCGTCAGCAGCTGAAGACCGGTCCACACTCGCCGCCGCAATACCGGATCAATGGCGTCGTGCGGAATATGAACGAATGGTATGACGCCTTCGGTGTAAACGAGGACGATGCCCTCTACCTGCCACCGGAAAAACGCATCCGGATCTGGTAAACTCGGTCTAATTTTTCAGGCAGGTGTTATGAGACGGTCACTCGGTGGTGACGCCACTGTCATTGGAATACCCTGCAGTGACTGGACACGTGTTTGCCTAGTCACTAGCACTTCAGCTGGAGTGGACATGCCAGTCGGGCCAATTACCACTGAAGGTGAATGACTCGATAAAAGATCCGATCGTGATAACAAAGATCGTGTTGGGTTTGTGGATGAAAGGCGAACACGCAAGAACGCCCCAGATCGGCTTGTTCCCCGCGGCTGATGACCCACCACATCTGTTTTCAGCTAACGACGGATTCGAGTAATCAACCGTGTTCACTCTCCAGCTATCATAGCTGGACTGCGCAAATAAAAAATGGTCGGAGTACCCCATTCATGTGATCAATACGATCGATAAATACTATTACTTAAATGATCATGATTGATTTAGCCTATCAATCGAGCAATCAATTAAGGAGAGTAAGATGTCAGATCAAGGAAAATGCCCCGTCATGCACGGTGCAAACACAGAGACAAGTCAGTCTAATATGGCGTGGTGGCCCAAGGCTTTAAACTTGAATATCCTGCACCAGCACGACCGCAAGGTTAATCCAATGGATCCCGACTTCGACTACCGTGAAGCGGTCAAGTCGATTGACGCCGATGCGCTGAAACAAGACCTGCGTGCGCTAATGACTGACAGCCAGTCTTGGTGGCCAGCCGATTGGGGTCACTACGGTGGCTTAATGATTCGCATGGCTTGGCATGCCGCAGGCTCTTACCGTGTGGCCGATGGGCGTGGTGGCGCGGGAACCGGTAATCAGCGGTTCGCGCCTTTAAACTCATGGCCAGATAACGTGAATCTGGATAAAGCGCGCCGCCTATTGTGGCCAATCAAGAAAAAATACGGCAACAAGCTGAGCTGGGCTGACCTGATTATCTTGGCGGGTAATGTTGCCTATGAATCAATGGGTTTGAAAACTGCGGGGTTTGGGTTTGGCCGCGAAGACATCTGGCAGCCCGAAGAAGATATTTATTGGGGCTCAGAGAAAGATTGGTTGGCGGCTAATCGCTACGAGGGTGCGGGCGAGGTGCGTGAATCGCTCGAGAACCCGCTGGCCGCTGTGCAGATGGGTCTGATCTACGTTAACCCAGAGGGTGTGGGTGGGCAGCCCGATCCTTTGCTCACCGCTCATGATGTGCGTTTGACCTTTGCCCGAATGGCGATGAATGATGAGGAAACCGTGGCATTAACCGCGGGCGGTCACACTGTGGGCAAGTGCCACGGTAATGGTGACGTCAATCTGCTCAACGCGAGCCCAGAAGGCGCCGAACTGGAAGACCAAGGGTTTGGTTGGCTCAATAAAACCACCCGAGGTGTTGGTCGAGATACTGTCTCAAGCGGTTTGGAAGGTGCATGGACCACCAATCCGACGAAGTGGGATAACGGCTACTTTTACTTGCTGTTCACCTATGATTGGGAGTTGAAAAAGAGCCCAGCCGGCGCCTGGCAGTGGGAACCCATCAACATTAAAGAAGAAGATAAGCCGGTTGATGTGGAAGATCCATCGATTCGCCTGAACCCCATCATGACCGACGCCGATATGGCGATGGTTAAGGATCCGGCGTATCGCAAGATCTCTGAGCGTTTCTATAATGACCCCGACTATTTTTCAGCCGTGTTTGCCAAGGCTTGGTTCAAGCTTACACACCGCGATATGGGTCCTAAAGCGCGCTACATTGGCCCAGAAGTACCGGCTGAAGACATGATCTGGCAAGATCCCGTGCCAGCAGGTCGAGCTGATTACGATGTGGACTCGCTAAAAACCACAATCAAAGCCAGTGGTTTGAGTATTAGTGATTTGGTGACAACTGCTTGGGACAGTGCAAGAACCTATCGTGGCTCAGATATGCGAGGCGGTGCCAATGGTGCACGGATTCGTCTGGCGCCACAGAAAGATTGGGAGGGTAACGAGCCTGAGCGATTGACGCGAGTGTTGAGCGTTCTAGAAGGCATTGCCAAAGACGCTGGTGTCAGCGTGGCCGATGTCATTGTGCTAGCAGGCAATGTCGGCATTGAACAAGCCGCCGAAGCCGCTGGCGTGAGTGTCACAGTGCCGTTTGCACCAGGTCGTGGCGATGCGTCTGAAGCGCAGACCGATGTTGGGTCTTTTGAAGTCTTAGAGCCTATCCATGATGGATTTAGAAACTGGGTCAAAAAAGACTACACGGTCAGTGCGGAAGAGTTGTTGCTTGATCGAGCGCAATTGATGGGCTTAACGGCCCCTGAGATGACGGCCTTGATCGGTGGGATGCGCGTATTGGGTACCAACCACGGTGGCAGCAAGCATGGCGTATTGACTGATCGAGTCGGCGTCCTGACCAATGACTTTTTCGTCAACCTGACCGATATGGCGTACGCCTGGAAACCAACCGGTCGCAACTCTTACGATATTTGTGAGCGAGCGACAGGTGCCGTGAAGTGGACAGCAACCCGAGTAGACCTCGTATTCGGTTCTAACTCGATTCTGCGATCCTATTCAGAGGTATACGCCCAAGATGACAACCATGAGAAGTTTGTTAAAGACTTCGTTGCGGCATGGACCAAGGTCATGAACGCGGATCGATTTGACCTAGTAGATTGATCGTTCAGGCAGTGTTTGCAAACGGTGTTGCTACCGAAAACGGGGCGAGTCAAAGGGACTCGCCATTGGTAGCAGCACCAACCCAACAATGACTACCAATGCTGAAACATCGAGACAGTCTCCAAATCAGCGGCTAGCCAGAGTTCACGAGCGTAAAGCTTGATGCGAGTTCTTGCGCGCAGGACCCTAGCTACTGACTATCACACTCAAACCCAACGTTATCGAGACACCCAACACTCGGTGCCAGCCGCCAGATCACATTAGCAACATCGTCCGCGACCAGAATCGCGCCATCAGAGAGCACATCGACACCCACCGGTCGCCCTAAAGCTTGCCCCGACTCGCCAATAAAGCCGCTTAACACTGTTTCAGGAGCGCCCGCTGGCTGACCATCGACAAACGGCACCGCAATCACCTGATATCCGGCATACTGCGATCGATTCCAAGATCCGTGCTGGCCTATAATCGCGGCTCCCTTCAGTGTGGGGTGTGGCTGATCATAAAAATCGAGACCCAGCGAGGCGGTATGTGCACCAACCGCATAATCGGGTATTTGCACCACCTCTGACCGGTGCGCTAGCCACTCATCGCCGACTCTGGGATCACGTCGCTGCCCCATATACCAGGCGGGCCACCCAAAAAAATCACCAAGATTCACCGCTGTGAGGTAGTCAGGGACCAGCTGATCTCCGAGCTCATCGCGCTCATTGACAACCGTCCAGAGGATATCGGTGTCGGGATGCCACGCTAAGCCGACTGGATTTCTTAAACCATCCGCAAAGACATCCAGAACTTGCGTTTCGAGCTCATACCGTAAGATCGCAGCGCGCTGATACTCGACCGCAATGCCATTTTCCCCAACATTGCTATTACTACCGACCCCAATATATAAAAACTTGCCGGCCGAATCGGCAACAAGCGATTTGGTCCAGTGATGATTCAGGGGCAGCGCGGGGAGCGGAGCAAGGATTTCGGCGGGCGCATCAATCGACTCAGAGCCCAGATCATAGGGAAATCTCACTAAACTATCGGTATTCGCTATGTACAGATACCCATTCAGGAAAGCCATCCCAAAAGGCGAGTGGAGATCGGTGAGCAAGACCTTTTGCAGATCGGCGCGGCCATCCCCATTTTGATCCCTAAGGAGTACTATGCGATCCGGGCTACCTAAGCCCGAGCCCGCGTAGCGCATCACCGCTTTAGCCAAAGCACCTTGCAGACCAGAGAAACCACCACTGCCCTCGGGAGAATCCGTTTCTGCCACAAGCACGTCGCCGTTGGGTAATTCCAACATCCAGCGCGGATGTTGAAGGTTCTCGGCAAAGCGATTGACGCGCCAACCCGCTGCCGCAACCGGCATGCCTGCAGCACCAAACCCCACCGCCTTGGCAGGGCGAACAACAGGCAGAACACGCTGCTCTGGAGCCACCAGTTCCGGCGTCGAGCCATATTCACGAGGCGACATCTCATCAACAACAGTAGTGCTTGCGCAGCCCGCTATACAAACAATGCTCATGATCAGGAATTTATGCATTGAACTCTTTCGCTTGATTGACAGTGAATTAGCAAAACGCTTTGATCTGCTGATTGATACGCGATTAAGGTCTCGGCGGTTGCGTTCACTGCAATAACGAGGCCCATCACTGTTGACAATCAGTACACAAGTCGCACAATACGCAACCGACATCCACCACAGGGTATGACTATGCGCTGGCAAATGCGCTCAAAAATACATAAGGCGACTGTCACCGAAGCCAACCTGAACTATGTTGGCAGTATCACTATCGACGCAAACCTGCTAGAAGCCGTGGGACTGTGGCCCGGCGAAAAAGTACTGGTTGTCAGCAATACCAGCGGTGCGCGGCTTGAAACCTATACCATTGAAGGTGAGCGAGGGTCGGGAGACATTTGCGTTAATGGCGCGGCGGCGCACCTGATCAAACAAGGTGAGGAAATCATCATTATCGGCTTCGAATTAAGTGATGAGCGCGTCCAGCCTTGTGCTATTTTACCCTCAACAGATAACACCGAGTTTAGATACATTATCGAAAAACCGAATACGCTCTCTGAGTCTTTCTAGCGACTGCAAGGCGAGAGCGTGCATGCCTCGAGGCCGACTCACATAAATGCTTAAGGCTTTGAGCTAACCTTTATGAGGCAACCGATGAACCGGATGCAACGGCATTTCCCGCTGATACTTCTCACGCTCGCAGCCGGCGCTATTTACCCGGTGGTGTATCTCCGCCAAAGTTTCGAAGGACCCATCCTTGAGCACTTCGCTCTGAGTCTGGCTCAACTGAATGAGCTCTATTCGTTACTCGGCGTTATTTTTATTGCCTCGTACCTGCCTAGTGGATGGCTTGCGGATCGCTATAGCGTGAAGCATCTCATCGTGACGTCACTCTTTGCCACGGGCTTGCTGAGCATTGGGTTTATGTTTGCGTCGCACAACTGGCAATTGACCCTGATTTATGGGGCTTGGGGTGTCAGCACGGGCCTTACCTTCTGGGCTGCGCTCATCAAGGCGGTGGGGCTGCTCGCGCCTAAACAGCAAGAGGGGCGCTATTATGCGTTCCTTGAAGGCGGTCGAGGATTAGTTGAAGCCTTGCTGGCAACCATGGCATTGGGTCTGTTTGCGCTGGTGTCACACTACACAGATTTGACCAAAATGGCGCCCTTACAGACGGTTATCGGATTGTATGCCTCTGCTCTGATCTTGATGACATTCGTTACGGCATATTATTTGCCCTCCGATCCCAAATCCGAACTTCTGGAGCGCACATCGGCTACCGGTCTACTGACTGCACTCGGTATACTCGCTCGGAACCGATCGCTATGGCTCGCTACCTTTTGCGTATTGACTGGCTACCAATTTTTGTGGGCGACCTATTCTTTCGCTGGCTTTTTACAAAGCGAGTGGTCACTAACAGCCACAACGGCTGCGACCATTGCACTTGCAAAACTATGGACTCGTCCACTCGGTGCTTTTGGTGCGGGCTGGCTCGCTCGCAGCACACCGGCACTGGCTTCAGTACTGTCTTATTTAATGGTTTCAGCCGCTATTTTGCTGATTGTGTTTTCGTTGTTTCCAAGATCTGCTACCCCGCTTACCTTGGCGTTTTTGGCGATGTCTATCGGCTTACTCGCCTATGGCGTACGCGGTATTTATTGGGCCACGCTATCAACCTGCGACATTGCAGACGCTCACAAAGGGCTTGCTATCGGTTGCGTCTCACTCATTGCCTTCACGCCGGACATTTACCTGCCCATTTTGAACACGGTTTTACTTGAAATGTGGCCTGGACGCGCCGGCCACGTGGCCTATTTCGGCTTCATTGCCGGTGCTGGTCTGCTGGGAGGCGCTGCGGCACGGCGTTTGGCCTGAGATCGACTGTGCAGGGAGCTGTGTCGCAACACTAGATCTGACGCCAACAGCTGCGGGCGATACATGATGTGACGGCACAGCCCGGTAAGGTAAGGCTCGTGCGGCACAGCATCGCACAGCACAGCATCGCACAGCACAGCACAGCACAGCACAGCACAGCACAGCACAGCAAAGCACAGCTCTCAGTCTGACGCGCCAGCTACGAGTCAGGCTAGCTGACTCGGTGCCAGTTTTGTGACACTTCGATGAACTTTGCTTGAATAGCCTTAAATTTTCTACCCGCGGTATTTACGCAAGACCCAATGTGATTCAAACTTCGCCAAACAATAAGACGGTCTGACCAACGTGCCCTATTCTCAAGTCGATCCGCAATTCGAATTTTATCTCAGAGATAACCCCGGCTTATCCTATGCCGACGACAACAGCCCTTGGTTAACCCGCAGCGTTACTCGGACGTTCGAAAAGTGGCTCGGTCGTGAGCGCTTAGAAGCTCACTATCACGCGCTCAAGAACAACCATACCAGTTCACAGGATTTCTTCAGACAAGCCCTCGATATCAGTGGCGTTGATCTTGAATGTGACATGAGTCCACTGTTACAAATCCCGCAAAACCATCCTGTGATCTTTATTGCGAATCATCCTTTTGGTGTGATCGATGGTCTGATTTTGTGCAATATCGCACTGCGCTTAAACGATAATTTCCGGGTCGTGATCAACTCATTGCTTTGCCAAGATCGCGACCTCGCGAGCCATTTTTTGCCCATTGATTTTTCCGGTAGTAAAGAAGCAAGCCGGCGTAACATTAGAGCGAAACAACTGGCCAACGAGGCTCTGAGTGCCGGTATACCCTTGATCTTATTTCCCTCAGGCATGGTCTCAACGGCGAATAGGTTTGGCTTTGGGAAAGTGCACGATGCACCGTGGACTACCTTTGTTGCCAAACTCGTTGGCACGCAGAAACCCGTGGTAGTGCCGGTCTTTTTCCATGGCCGTAACAGTCGCCCGTTTCACATTGCGTCTCACATTGCCGAGCCGCTCCGAATGGCCATGTTACTTCGGGAATCGCTACAAAGGTTCAACACACGCGTCAAGCTGACGATTGGCGATCCGATCTTTCCGGTCGACTATGAGCATATTGCGAGCCGCCAAAAACTGACTGAGCACCTTTATGGGCAAGTTCAGGCACTCGCGAGGCCCGCCACTGATCACCCCTGCCACTGATCACCCTTGCCACTGATCACTGCGACCAATTAACAGGCTAGCCGCCGATCACTGCGACCAATTAACAGGCTAGCCACTGATCACTGCGACCAATTAACAGGCTAGCCGCCGATCACTTTTGCAAAACATGACCCTTGCCTCAGTGGCAAGGGTCTAGCGCAAGCTACTTGTAATTACGACCGCGCGTAGCACCGATCCTTAGACGCAATGCGTTCAACTTAATGAAACCTTCGGCGTCTTTTTGATTATAGGCGCCGGCGTCATCTTCAAACGTCGCAATGTGCGCATCAAACAGGCTATCGTCAGACTGGCGGCCAGCGACAATCGCATTACCCTTGTACAGCTTCATTCTGACAGTGCCGTTAACGTAGTGCTGAGACTCGTCAATTGCTCGCTGCAGCATTAAACGTTCTGGAGACCACCAATAGCCGTTGTAGATTAACTTGGCGTAGCGCGGCATCAGCTCGTCTTTCAAATGTGCAGATTCGCGATCCAAGGTGAGTGATTCAATCGCTCGGTGTGCCTTTAACATGATTGTGCCGCCGGGTGTCTCGTAGCAGCCCCGCGACTTCATGCCGACATAACGATTCTCGACCAGATCAGCTCGACCGATACCGTGAGCGCCTCCGAGTTGGTTCAAAGTCGCCAGCACCGTCGCAGGACTCATTTCGGTGTCATTGATAGCCACGATATCGCCACCGCGATACGTTAAATTCAAATACAGAGGCTGATCTGGCGCCGCTTCGGGGCTTACCGACCAACGCCACATAGACTCTTCCGCCTCGACCCAAGGATCTTCCAGCTGACCGCCTTCATACGAAATGTGCAACAAGTTGGCGTCCATCGAGTATGGGGATTTTTTCTTATTGCTGGCAAAGTCGACGGGGATTGCGCGCTGCTCACAATACGCCATAAGCGCTTCGCGCGAGTTCAGATCCCAATCACGCCACGGCGCAATCACATGGATACCCGGCTTCAGGGCATACGCTCCGAGCTCAAATCGCACTTGATCATTGCCTTTACCAGTGGCACCGTGACTGATCGCATCGGCCTTAGTCTCGGTGGCAATTTCTACCAGTCGCTTTGCGATAAGAGGGCGAGCAATGGATGTGCCAAGAAGATATTCACCCTCGTACACCGTATTGGCTCTGAACATTGGGAACACGAAGTCACGTACAAATTCTTCACGCAGATCTTCGATATAAATTTCATTCACGCCTAAGGCTTTGGCCTTTGCTCGAGCGGGCTCGACCTCTTCGCCCTGACCAATGTCTGCGGTAAACGTAACCACCTCACAGCCATAGTTATCCTGCAACCAACGCACAATCACCGAGGTATCTAAACCACCAGAATAAGCAAGTACCACTTTATTAATATCGCTCATATTCTTTCCTAAGACGCTTGACTGAGAGGGGGCGTAGTTTACTCTTGCGCGAAATCAATTCCCAGTCTTGGTTTGCGCCCCGTCACGTTTAGGGTAGCATCGTAATCTGTTAACAGGAGTATCCTTGTGCAATCGCTTACGCTCATTCGACCAGACGACTGGCATGTCCATTTGCGCGACAATGACGCGCTCGAACGCACTGTTAAAGATATGGCCCGTGTAATGGGCCGGGCGATTGTCATGCCCAACTTGACGCCGCCTATTACGACGGTAGCGATGGCCGAATCGTATCATCAGCGCATTCTGAGCCACATGCCTGCGGAGCGGGCCTTCGCGCCTCTCATGGTCCTCTATTTAACAGATCAAACCAGTGCCTCAGATATTCGCGCCGCCAAAGCTTCACAGTGCGTTTATGCGGCCAAACTTTATCCCGCGGGCGCCACGACCAACAGTGATGCCGGTGTGGGCGATCTAAGTGGACTGTATCCAGTCCTTGAAGTGATGCAAGAAGTCGATTTACCGCTCCTCGTGCACGGTGAAGTCACTGAACATCACGTTGATATTTTTGATCGCGAAGCCCAGTTCATAGAACACCATTTAGGGCCCATTGTAGAGCGATTTCCTCAGCTTCGAATTGTCTTTGAACACATTACTACCGAGCAGGCGGCCCAATTTGTGGAACAGAGTGGACCTTTGATTGCCGCCACAATCACTGCCCACCACCTGCTTCTGAACCGCAACGATATGCTAGTAGGGGGTATTCGTCCGCATCACTTCTGTCTACCCATCTTAAAACGTCGACACCATCAAGAAGCGCTCGTTAAAGCCGCGACCTCGGGTAATCCAAGCTTCTTCTTAGGCACCGATTCGGCGCCTCATACCAAGGATTCGAAAGAATCAGCCTGCGGTTGCGCTGGCGTTTACACAGCCAATGCCGCGATCGAGCTCTACGCCGAGGTGTTCGAGCAGGCAAATGCCCTTGACCGCTTGGAAAACTTCGCCTCGATCTTTGGTCCAGAGTTCTATCGCCTACCGATTAATACCGACACCATTACCCTGATCAAACAACCACAACAGGTGCCTGATTATTTAACTATGGCGTCTGACCAACTGGTCCCTCTCAGAGCTGGCGGCACTATCGCCTGGTCGGTCGCCGAGAACATCTCGTGACCCAGGCCGAGTCAACAACCGAGATCAAAGAGCGATTCCGAGGATTTTTACCGGTTATTATCGATGTCGAGACCGGTGGCTTTAACGCTGCCACCGATGCCCTGCTGGAAATTGCAGCAACCATTATTAAAATGGAACCCGATGGTGAGCTCTACGTCGATGAGACCATTCATTACAACGTGATCCCCTTTGAAGGGGCCAATATCGAACCATCTGCCCTCGAATTTACCGGTATCGACCCCTACCACCCCTTTCGAGACGCTATATCAGAGGCAGAAGCACTCGAGCGTATTTTTAAAAGCGTGCGTCGCGAGATTAAAAGCACGCAGTGCACGCGCGCCATTCTAGTAGGTCACAATGCGCATTTTGACGCGGGTTTCATTAATGCGGTAGCGGCCAGAACGGGCATCAAACGCAACCCGTTTCATCCGTTTTCACACTTTGATACCGCGACACTGGCAGGCCTAGCATACGGACAAACGGTCTTGGCGAAAGCCTGTCTGCAAGCAGGCATAGAATTTGACAATAAAGAGGCGCACTCTGCGGCTTATGATGCTGAACGCACCGCCCAGCTTTTTTGTACAATTGTGAATGTATGGCGTCAATGCGGCGGCTTTGACGCCACTCTGTAAGACTCAATCGCCAGAAAGCTCGGTCAAGACTTGGTCGAGTGTCGACATCAAATGCTCTATCGAAGTAGGTGACAGTAGCTCGAGCTTAAGACTCTCTTCCAGCGGCAGTAACTGCAACAAATGGTAGCCCACTTGCCAAGCGTCTTGATAATCCACTTGAAGCTGCAGGCTCTCGACGTGTGGATGTGTTTCTAAAGACGCCAGTACCTCGGCCAGCCCATCCCAAACTGACTGCATGGGAACCGATTCAAGCACAGGCTCGAATTCTGCCTCGCAAACTACCAACCCGTCTTCAGCCACCGACAGAGCGTTCGCCAGAAACGTTTGCTGACCTTGAATAGTGACACCCAACAAACCATTCGATAGCTGATCCCAATCGACAATCGCTGCAACCGTACCTCGAGGTGCCACAATCGGCGGGCTTCTGCGACCATCGCGCATCAGCTCACTGCCCTTTTGGAGCTGAATCAAACCAAAAGTGGTCGACTCACGCAGGCACTGCTTAATCAAATTCAAATAGCGCTGTTCAAAAATTTGCAGCGACATTTTGCCGTGCGGCACCAAGATCGTGGGTAAGGGGAAAAGTGGATAATGAGACTGAACCATTAGTGGACATCCGGTGCAGAGGCAGTGTTAAGCCATGTTAACAACTGAAAAGCCTCTTCTTTTGATTGACCGCAGAACTCTGGCTCTGCCTGAAACTGGATACACCAACTGGGACGTCTTGGATCACCAAAAAGTCCACAGCGATCGGAATCACTCAAATGAACACAGCGCTCACCCGCTTTCTTGCCCTCAGGCATCCCAAAATAAGGCTGCACAATATGAGGTACCACACAACACGCGGCGCAAGCGTCACGACATTGCATGGGGCGCCTCGGGGCCGAGTGGCTTGAGTAACACGATCGACCTCGGCAGCACCAAGAGTGCGCCCAAAACCGCTGCCACCATCGCTGCTACAGTGAGTGCGCCAAAATAAATACTGGGCTTGAAGTTCGAGAGCATCAACATGGAAAAGCCGATCACGACAGTCAGCGTTGTATAGTACATGGCTCTTCCGATGCTGCCATGACAGCGATGCATCGCCGCCGTGTAATTACGGTCAATGGCGAACTCACGTAAAAACCGATGCACGTAGTGAATACAATTATCGACCCCGATACCTACCACGATTGCGGCGATAGTGATGGTCATAATATCGAGGGGTATCCCAGCAAGCCCCATG
>DOVB01000137.1 GCA_003520285.1 Halieaceae bacterium | reverse complement strand
GCGAGTAAAAAATTAGCGATAGAGGCCTCAAGCGCGTATAATCGCGAGACTAAAAAGCATAACGCGTAGGTGCCTCTGTGCCTGCATTTGATGCGCAATAAAGGGGTTTTTGAAAGCCTATGGGCGACTTAGCAAAAGAAATATTTCCGGTCAATATCGAAGACGAGCTGAAGCAGTCTTACCTTGATTATGCGATGAGCGTCATCGTCGGTCGAGCTCTACCCGATGTGCGTGATGGTCTGAAACCCGTGCATCGCAGAGTGCTGTTCGCTATGAATGAGCTCTCGAACGACTGGAATAAAGCGTATAAAAAATCGGCTCGCGTGGTGGGTGATGTGATTGGTAAATACCATCCGCACGGTGACTCGGCTGTTTACGACACTATTGTTCGTATGGCGCAACCCTTTTCCCTGCGCTACATGTTGGTTGATGGTCAGGGCAATTTTGGTTCGGTAGACGGTGACTCTGCTGCAGCCATGCGTTACACCGAAATCAGAATGCGCAAAATTGCCCATGCGATGCTGGCGGATCTTGAAAAAGAAACCGTAGATTTTGTCGACAATTACGACGGAACCGAGCAAATCCCAGCCGTTCTACCCGCCCGAATTCCCAACTTGTTGGTCAATGGCTCGTCCGGGATTGCAGTGGGCATGGCGACCAATATACCCCCGCATAATATGCGCGAAGTCGTTAGCGCTTGTATGGCATTGCTCAATAATCCTGACATGACAGTTGACGAATTAATGGAGCACATCCCTGGACCCGATTTTCCAACGGGTGCCACCATCAGTGGTAGAGCTGGCATTGTGCAAGCCTATCGCACCGGCCGGGGGCGGATTTATGTGCGCGCCAAAGCCGAGGTTATTACCGATGAGGTGAAGCACCGCGATACGATTATCATTCACGAAATTCCCTATCAGCTGAACAAGGCGCGGTTGATCGAACGTATCGCAGAGCTTGTGAAAGAGAAAAAAATCGAGGGAATATCGGAGCTTCGAGACGAGTCTGACAAAGATGGTCTTCGGGTTGTGATCGAGTTAAAGCGCGGCGAGATGGGTGATGTCGTGCTGAATAATTTGTACGCTCAAACACAGTTGCAGTCTGTGTTTGGCATCAACATGGTGGCACTCGAGAACGGTCAGCCTAAGGTAATGAATCTTAAGCAGATCATTGATGCATTCTTGCGTCATCGCCGTGAAGTCGTTACCCGTCGAACTGTCTATTTGCTCCGGAAAGCGCGTGAGCGTGGGCATTTATTAGAGGGTTTAGCCATAGCGCTAGCCAATATCGACCCCATAATCACGCTCATCAAGAACTCACCGAGTCCGGCAGAAGCGCGCGCGGGATTACTGGCCCAAGTCTGGTCGCCAGGTGACGTAGTTGCCATGCTCGAGCAAGCAGGCGAAGATGCCTGCCGACCCGACGATTTAGGAGATGAGTTTGGCCTCCGCGATGGTGCGTACCGACTGTCGCCCGCGCAGGCTCAGGCTATTCTCGAGTTGCGGCTGCATCGATTAACAGGTTTGGAGCATGAAAAACTGCTCAACGAGTATCAAGAGAAAATCAAGGAAATTGCGGACTACCTGCAGATCCTGGGTGACTCAGACCGTTTAAAGCAGGTCATTCGCGACGAGTTAGAGGAAGTCGTAACTGAGTTTGGTGACGATCGTATTACCGAGATTGTTGACTCGCAGCACGATTTGTCAGTAGAGGATTTGATCACACCAGAAGAGCGAGTGGTCACTATCTCTCATGGTGGATATGCTAAAACGCAGCCGCTGTCAGATTATCAAGCGCAGCGCCGTGGCGGCATGGGTAAGAGTGCCACTGCGGTAAAAGACGAAGATTTTGTCGAGCATTTGCTGATAGCTTCGACCCACTCGACGATTTTGTGCTTTACCAATTTGGGCAAGGTCTACTGGCTCAAGGTCTATCAGATACCGGTGGCTGGTCGTCAGTCACGCGGACGCCCCATGGTTAATTTATTGCCACTCGATCCAGGTGAGCGCGTAACGTCGATACTGCCGGTCGCCGAGTATACCGCTGATCACTATATTTTCATGGCAACTGCCAAGGGAATTGTGAAGAAAACCTCACTCGAGAGTTTTTCTCGCTCGCGTAAAGTCGGCTTGCGTGCCATTGAGTTGGCCGAAGGCGATCTGCTAGTCGGAACTGCAATTACCTCTGGCGATTGTGATGTCTTATTGGTGAGCAGCGCAGGGAAAGCAGTGCGTTTTGCTGAGCAGGATGTCAGAGAGATGGGGCGCACCGCACGGGGGGTTCGTGGGATTCGAATGGCTGAGGGTGATGAGATGATCGCCCTGATTATTCCCCAAGACGACAGCTATGTTCTGACGACCAGTGCCAAAGGTTATGGCAAGAAAACCCTTGCTACCGAGTTTCCTCGCAAGGGTCGTGGAACCAAGGGTGTGATTGCCATGGTTACCAGTGAACGCAACGGGGCTTTAGTGGGTGCGGTGCAGGTCGCTGATGCCGATGAGCTTATGCTGATTTCGAACCAGGGTACGATGGTGAGAACTCGGGTTGCTGAAATTTCCAGCTTAGGAAGAAATACGCAAGGCGTCAGAGTCATTCGTTTAAAAGATGGCGAGGAACTGGTCCGCATTGCTCAAATTGATGAGTCTGAAGAATTGTCTGCTGAAGGCGAGTCTGACGGCGTTACAGAAATCGAATAGGGGAGCCTAAGGGTAAAAGCAATGTCGAGAGTGTTTAATTTTTGTGCTGGCCCAGCGGCTCTGCCGGAATCTGTCTTGCAACAGGCGCAAACCGATCTAATAGACTGGCAGGGACGCGGTTTGTCGATCATGGAGATGAGTCACCGTAGCGACGAGATTGTGTCGATTGCGAATGCGGCCGAAGCCTCTCTGCGTCGTTTGATGGGTATTCCAGAAAACTACGCAGTCCTGTTCTTGCAGGGTGGTGCAAGCCAGCAATTCGCGGCAGTGCCGTTGAATCTGGCCACCAGCGATACCCCTGTTGAATATGTCAATACTGGGCAATGGTCGAAGAAAGCGATCTCTGAAGCCAAGCGCTTCGCTCAAGTCAAAGTGGTGGCGAGCTCTGAAGATCAGAATTTCAGTTATGTCCCGGAGCACAGTGTTTGGGATCGGGCGGATGGCGCAGCTTATCTGCACATTTGCCCCAA
>DOVB01000245.1 GCA_003520285.1 Halieaceae bacterium | reverse complement strand
ATATTAATAATACGACGACTGTTGGGGAGGATTTCTTCCCCACCAATGATTAACGGTTGCGCCATGGTGAACTCTTACTCCTGAGTTATGAGCGGAGCACGGTCTGTGCAGCGATCGCTAGCCCTTGTTATGCCCTCGCTGGCTCAAAGGCTTCGCATTTTCTTCTACGAATCGAATGATTTTCCCGGCAACATTGATCCCGGTGGACTCTTCAATACCCTGTAACCCGGGTGACGAGTTGACCTCCATCACCAGCGGACCTCTGGAACTGCGCAAGATATCAACACCAGCGACTTGAAGACTCATTGCCTGAGATGCTTTGATCGCCGTCCGCCGTTCCGCCGGAGTGAGCTTCGTCACCTCAGCTGAACCACCACGATGCAAATTAGAGCGAAACTCTCCACTCTGCGCAGTCCGCTCCATCGCCGCGACCACTTTGCGGCCAATCACAAAACAGCGCACATCTGAACCGCCCGCCTCTTTAATAAACTCTTGCACCAAAAAATCCGCTTTTAATTCACAGAAAGCGTCGATCACAGATTCTGCCGCTTTGATCGTTTCAGCCAGCACCACACCTCGGCCCTGCGTACCTTCAAGCAGCTTAACGACCAACGGCGCACCACCAACAAGCTTAATCAGCTCTCGGGTGTTGTGGACATCGTGAGCAAAGCCTGTTTTCGGCATACCAATCCCTTTACGCGATAGCAGCTGCAGTGCTCGCAACTTAGATCGCGATCGCCCGAGCGGAATCGATCCCGTCAAGCAATACACGCCCATCATTTCAAACTGCCGAATGACGGCCGCACCATAGGTGGTTACCGAAGCACCGATCCGAGGAATGACTGCATCGAAGTCTCCTAGCGGTGCTCCTTGATACCAGATGGCGGGATTGGAACTGGTAATATCCATGTAACATTTAAGGGTGTCGATCACTCGCACCTCATGGCCTCGGGACTCGGCCGCCTCGACCAAGCGGCGCGTACTATACAAACGAGAGTTGCGTGACAGGATAGCTATTTTCATATGACTCACAGTGACCGTTCGGCCTGATTGATTCCTGCCGTGTTGCGCTTAGTATCTCACGCTTTCAAGACACAACGTACACGATTCACACTGTTAATATTACCTGCTGAATGGCAACAGTGGCTACGAATGCCTGTTTTTACGGCGCTGGCAAATCCAGTAGAAGCAGGTGATACTGCCACTTTAGTAAGGTGAGTTGGGCAATGACACAACCCATACAGGTGGGATGGCGAGAGTGGCTGGCACTGCCAGAGCTCGGAATCGATGCCATCAAAGCAAAAGTGGATACCGGTGCGCGAACAAGTGCCCTGCATACATTCTACATCGAGCCCTTTAATCACGGCGGTGAAGTTTGGGTCAGATTTGGCATCCACCCGATACAAAAAAGTAATGACACCGAGATTCACTGCAGCGCAATGGTCAAAGATCAACGCACCGTTCGCGATTCTGGAGGCCACTCCGAGCTACGTTATGTCATCGAAACACCTGTCGTTTTGGGCAGCCAGACTTTTACGGCAGAAGTAACCCTGACCAATCGTGAAAACATGCAGTTCAGAATGCTGCTGGGGCGCACTGCGTTGAAGCATCAGGCCATCGTTGTACCCTGGAAATCTTATCTGACCGGATCAAAAAAATAGAAATACAACAGCATCTTAGACACGCAAGCAAGATGGTACAGCAACCGCATTCTAAACAGCCTGTAATTCGTTATCAGACTGCAACAACTCTGCAACATCCGCTGAACAGGGGTGAAAAAGCGGTTATTTTTTTAACCCAAGTAGGGTAAAATCGCGCCTTCTTTAGAGGGCAGCAAGGCCCGCCAACCAGGAAGCCACTATGTTTAAATCAACGATGAACATCGCCGATTTTGATCCCGTGTTATGGGCCGCCATGCTCGAAGAAGAGCAGCGACAAGAGGACCATATTGAGCTGATCGCTTCTGAAAATTACGCGAGCCCGCGCGTCATGGAAGCGCAAGGTACCAAGCTGACCAATAAATATGCCGAAGGTTACTCAGGTAAACGCTACTACGGCGGCTGTGAGTTTGTCGATAAAGCCGAAGACCTGGCGATTGAGCGTGCTAAAGCCCTCTTTGGTGCGGCGTATGCCAACGTGCAGCCGCACTCTGGATCACAAGCGAATGCGGCGGTGTTTTTGGCGCTCTTGCAACCCGGCGATACTATCCTGGGCTTAAGCCTTGCCGATGGTGGGCACCTGACTCACGGTGCAAAACCTAATTTTTCTGGCAAGACCTATAATGCAGTTCAATACGGCTTGAACAGCGAAACTGCAGAAATCGACTATGACCAAGTGGAAGCATTAGCCCTTGAACATAAGCCTAAGCTCATTATTGCTGGCTTCTCTGCTTATTCCCGAATTATGGATTGGGCGCGTTTCAGAGCCATCGCCGATCAAGTTGGTGCTTATTTACTGGTCGATATGGCGCACATTGCTGGCTTAGTTGCCGCCGGCGTCTACCCCAACCCCGTGCCCTACGCGGATGTCGTGACCTCGACCACCCACAAAACGCTGCGCGGCCCGCGCGGTGGCATTATTTTGGCTCGCGATAACGAAGCGTTACACAAGAAATTCAACTCAGCCGTATTCCCGGGCGGTCAAGGTGGGCCGTTGATGCATGTTATTGCGGCGAAAGCCGTGAGCTTTCTGGAAGCGCAAAGCCCCGAGTTCGTTGAGTACCAAAAACAAGTTATCGCAAATGCACGCGCCATGGCCGCTACGTTTATGGAACGCGGATTCAAGATCGTCTCGGGCGGCACAGACAACCACCTGATGTTGGTAGATTTGATCGGAAAAGAGTACACCGGTACCGATGCGGATGCCGCGCTGGGTGCAGCGAACATTACCGTGAACAAGAACGCGGTGCCCAACGACCCGCGTTCACCGTTCGTCACCTCTGGCCTCAGAGTAGGAACCCCAGCGATAACAACACGGGGCTTCAAGGAAGCTGAGTCGATCCGCCTGACTCACTG
>DOVB01000049.1 GCA_003520285.1 Halieaceae bacterium | reverse complement strand
TTTGATAAGCGTGCCAAGCTCTTGGAGAACTGGGCTGCGTATACCCAATCACAGCCTGCAAGTGTTACTCCAATCACCCAGAGGAAACCGAAAACTGCTTGATGGAGACTTCCCCGAGGGGCACCCCCCTAGTGCCAGCGCCCACGTCGTTTTTATGGGTATACTATTCTGCTCAAACGATTTGCAGATTCTGCCAAAAATTTTTCTGCAAAAAATCTCGGCATATTCCTGACCTACTTCGTTTATTTATTGCAGCGTGACCTATATTACCTATGGCCGGTGTGACAGATCACAGTGCTGTCATGAAACAATCTGCATCGAATGCCCGCTCATCAGTCAGCCCCGTGGTTTTTGCACTCGTCTGGAGTTAAAATGGCTTGGGGACATTTAGGAGCCGTCGTATGCAAAGATTAACCGGAAAACAGGAAGCCTTTGCGAGAGAAGTCGCGAGGGGTGCGACTCTGGCTGACCCCTGCAGGGCCGCTTACAACGCCAAGAATATGGGCATGAACCCCATCAGGACTGAGGCCAGCCGATTGATGGCACACCCTGCCGTTTCCCTAATGGTTTCCCAGAAAAGGGAGCAGATTAACCGCATGTTGCTTGTTTCAGCGGCCAATGACCGAGAGCGTGTGCTGGACTCGTTGCGTGCTATAGTTGATGGCACGGTGGTGGTCAGTGCAACACAGCTCAGGGCCTTGGAGCTACTGGGGAAGAGTGCGGGCGTTTTTAATGAACGCTTCGAGGGGCGCGAGCCACAAGAACATCGGCAGAGATTGAAACAGATATCGCAGAGATGTTGGGTGGATGCGGTATTCAGCTTACCAATGAGTCAGGAACCGTTGCGGATTAGTTCGACGAGACGATCAGCATCTCAGGTGACTGATAGCGCAGCAGTTCCGCCGTGATCCATTGTGACGATTTTCGACGCGGGCGAAGGGCGATATATTGAGTTCTACAACACTGAAAGACGACATCACTCACTTGACCGACAGACACCAGACAATGTCTACTATCAATACGTCGCCAAGATGGCGGCATAACCCCGAGGGGCACTTATCGCACTGTCCGATTTATGGGGTCCACTTCTGATGCGATGGTCTACGCTGACGTAGCATCATAAAAATCATCAACCTCATCTGGAGAAAATTATGAAAATCAGCAGTTCAATAGTCTTATTTATCATGACCATGTTCGTATCCTCATTGTCCCTTGCTCAAGATTTAGAAATAGGCAGCTCCTTCGAGGGGAACTTCTCAATTGATGCGATGCATACGATGGACGGCTCAAATTATCAGGTCGCAGCCTCAGGAGAAGCAGGAGAATATGGCCGCGTCTATCTGTCCTACACCTTTAGCAACAAGCTGTCTTTGAATGAGATGGGGGAGTTTACAGGGTATGCTTGGACGCAAAGCGGAGAGGATATTGTTACGGCGACTCTGCAGGGAGTTTGGAAGAAAAATGGTGCTGTGTTTGATATGTATACCTTCGACGCTGTGTCTAACGGACTGATCAATGTTGCAACTGGAAAAATGGATCTAGTTAACCGAACTATGAAATTCAAAGTTGCTCCACTTAAATAGGTACCAATCAGAATCATAAAAGGCGCCTTAATAGGCGCTTTTTTTGTTAACTAGAACCCTAGAAACAGGGCCGTGATTGCTGTCGTTTTACTGCTGTTGGACTGACCTTTCCCCCATAAACTAGACCATGACGACGATGAGATTTCCAATTAACCTAACGGGATGGAGATCTCACTATGAAGAAGCGTTACAGCGAAGAACAAATCATTACCGCGATCAAAGAGCACGAGGCAGGCGCCAAGGTGGACGACATTTGTCGTCGCCTAGGCATCTCTTCAGGCACGTTTTATAACTGGCGGAGTAAGTATGCCGGTCTTGAGGTAAACGAGGCTAAGCGGCTCCGTGAGCTAGAGCAGGAGAACAACAAACTCAAACGTCTCCTCGCCGAGAAGTTACTTGAAGTCGATGCGATGAAGGATGTTCTCTCAAAAAAGTGGTGAAGCCGGCTGCGCGCAAGCAGGCGGCTAAACAGATGATTGAGAACAGTTCACTCAGTCAGCGAGCGGCTTGTCGCCTAGCAGGTATCAGTCGCAGCACCTATGCCTATCGTGCCCGCCCGCGAAACGATGCCATGCTTCGCGCACGTTTGAAGAAGTTGGCTACAAGACACTCGTCATACGGTTATCTGTTCCTGCATGCTCTGCTGAAGAAGGACAAGCTGGTCGTGAACAGGAAGCGGACCTACCGCCTCTATCGTGAAGAGGGGCTTCAAGTGCGCACCAAGGCTAGGAAGAAGCTACAAAGACCTCGGATGCCAATGGAGGTGCCTAATCAGGTCAATCAGCGCTGGTCTATGGACTTTGTGGCTGATCAACTCTCTAACGGAAGGCGCTTTAGGGTGTTAAATGTAGTCGACGACTACAATCGGGAGATGGTTGGACAGTTGGTCTCAATATCTATCTCTGGCCGTCAAGTAGCGCGGTTTTTAGACGATCTGATCCTAGAGCGGCAGCGACCTAAGACGATTATCTGCGACAACGGAACCGAATTCACCAGTAAGGCGATGTTCTTTTGGTCGCAAGAAACTGGCGTGAAGCTCGGCTTTATCCAACCAGGCAAGCCGACGCAAAATGCATTCGTTGAAAGCCTCAATGGCAAGTTCCGTAAAGAGTGCCTGAATGCACACTGGTTCAGATCGCTGGACGCAGCCCGAGACATAATTGATCAATGGCGTCACCACTATAACCACGAACGCCCACACAGCTCACTGAACTATTTATCGCCGGTTGAGTTTGCTCAACAAGCGGCTTAAAGTTGCTAAATCTCATCA
>DOVB01000042.1 GCA_003520285.1 Halieaceae bacterium | reverse complement strand
CCCGCATCGTAATCCTCGAGAACAATGCCAAAATACAACGTGGTGATTCTGTGGTCAGCGGCCCCTTAATCCAGTATTTTATCGACGAGAAACGCGTTCAGGCGGGCACCGCTGATGATTCAACCAGTGAACGAGTAGAGGTCGTCATACCTTCACAAACAGAGGTCCCCTGATCAATGGCTCTTCTTAGCGCAAACCACCTGGCCAAAAGCTACTCTGGCAGAGAGGTGGTCAAAGACGTCTCGCTGCAAGTAGAGAGCGGCCAGATCGTAGGCCTTCTTGGTCCCAATGGCGCAGGCAAGACCACTTGCTTCTATATGATAGTGGGTATCGTCGCTGCCGAGAGAGGCACCATCCGTATTGATAACAACGATCTTACAGGCCTCGCTTTGCACCAAAGGGCTAGAGCCGGTATTGGCTACCTGCCGCAAGAAGCCTCTGTCTTTCGAAGGATGTCAGTCAGGGACAATTTACTGGCGATACTCGAGACTCGGAATGACTTGGGTTCGAAAGCACGTCATTTCCTGTGCGATCAGCTTCTCGCCGAATTTCGCCTGACTGCGATTGAAAACACGCTTGGACAAGCCCTCTCTGGGGGCGAACGGCGGCGCGTAGAGATTGCTAGGGCGCTGGCTCTTGAGCCTCTCTTCATTTTGCTAGATGAACCTTTTGCTGGCGTAGACCCGATCTCGGTAGAAGATATCAAAGACATCGTGCGCGCCGTTGCTAAACGTAAAATTGGCGTTTTAATTACCGATCACAATGTCCGTGAAACCCTTGATTTATGTGATACCGCATACATTGTTGGCGAAGGACACATTATTGCTCAAGGCAATGCCGAAACCATTCTCAATAGCCAGAAAGTCAGAGACGTTTACTTAGGGGAGCGTTTCTCGCTTTAACCGAAGCTCTAGACTTGTTCAACTTCACCCTGCAAAAACCAAGCCAACCCTTGTGAATAGCACGTAGATGAGGCTACACTGACGATGTGCTAACGCGGGTCTCGGTATGAAGCAGTCGCTACAGTTAAAACTCAGTCAACAGCTGACCATGACACCTCAGCTGCAACAGGCGATTAAGTTACTGCAGCTTTCTACCCTAGATTTACAACTCGAAATTCAGCAAGCGATTGAATCTAATCCTCTCCTCGAGCTAGAAGAGGACTTTGCAGAAACTGAAGACACCGATCTCCCTCGATCGTCTGAAGGATCAACGAATAGCCTAGAACAAGAGGCGCTTGATTCTCAGAGCCAAACCAACGAGTGGGACTCATCCATTCCCGATGAACTGCCAGTGGATACCCAGTGGGAAGACCTGCTACCGTCAGCCTCCAGCCCTCCACCTAGTACCGCTGAGGGTGCCGCGGAATACGACTACGCGCAACAAGGCGCCGCAGATACCACCTTGCAAGAGCATTTGCTGTGGCAACTTAACTTGACTCGCTGGTCCGAGGTAGACCGCATGATTGCGGTGACGCTCATAGACTACACCGACGAGAACGGTCGTCTCACGGCAGATCTCGAGGAAATCTATGAAGTGGTCGCCGACGAGGCCGACGTCGATTTTGATGAGCTAATCGCAGTCCTCCACGGCTTACAGCAATTTGAACCTACCGGCGTATTTGCCAAAGATTTACAAGAGTGTCTGTTACTGCAACTTCGGCAATTGGCCGAGGATACGCCTCACCGTGACATCGCACACCTGCTACTCACTCGATATATGGCGCAGTTTGGTGCCGGCGACTATAAGCAAATATTGCGCCGCGCTCGACTCACAGAAGATCAATTAAAAGCGGGGATTAGCCTGATTCAGACGCTCGACCCAAACCCCGGGCTCACCTTTCACTCCGCCTCAACCGAGTATGCAATCCCCGATGTATTTGTGAGCAAACGAGAGGGGCGTTGGGTGGTAGAAATGAATCCAGATATCGCACCGCGTTTGCGAATCAACGATTTGTATGCAGGTATGATCCAGCGCGCCGATAACAGTGAACAAAACACTTATCTGAAAGACAACTTGCAAGAAGCGCGGTGGTTTCTCAAGAGCCTACTCAGCCGGAATGAGACCCTAATGAAGGTCGCCTCAAAAATTGTAGAGCATCAACGTGCCTTTCTTGAGCTCGGCGAAGTCGCAATGCGCCCCCTCATTTTGAGTGAAATTGCCGAGCAAGTAGAGATGCATGAGTCGACAATTTCACGAGCGACGACGAATAAATATATGCACACCCCAAGAGGTGTCTTCGAGCTCAAATACTTCTTCTCGAGTCACGTCAGTAATGACGACGGCAGTGAGCACTCCTCTACCGCTATCAAGGCACTGATTAAACAGATGGTATCCAACGAAGATGCGCGGAAGCCGCTCAGCGATTCTAAAATCGTTGCCTTACTCGCCAAAGAGAACATCATTGTGGCTCGTCGGACGATTGCAAAGTACCGAGATATCCTTCAGATACCGCCCTCGAACGAGCGCAAACGGTTGGTTTAGGTTAGTATCAGAGCTGGGGCAATCCCATTCAAAGTCGTAATTAAGGAGTCGTTTATGCAGTTAACCATCAGTGGACACCACGTCGACCTAACCGATGCTCTCAGAGACTATGTCGATACCAAGTTGCAACGACTGCAGCGTCATAGTGATCAAATTACCAAAGTCGAAGTCACCCTCATTGTTGAGAAAGCGCTGCAGAAAGCAGAAGCCTCGATTCACGTCGCCGGCGCGGACCTATTTGCAGCGTCAGAATCTGATGACATGTATACAGCGATTGATTTATTGGCAGACAAACTCGATCGGCAAGTGATCAAACACAAAGAAAAAGCACGGAGGCACTAAGTCCGCATGAGCACCACGATTGCGCCACTACTTAGCGAACAGCGCACTGCTGCCCAGATCGCCATATCGAGTAAGAAGCGTTTGTTTGAATACATTGCTGAACGCTTATACGCCGAAGATGACACACTTCCCGTGCGAGATACCGCCAGTCGCTTAATGAGCCGCGAGAAGCTTGGCAGCACGGGTTTGGGCCTGGGCATTGCCATTCCGCATTCTCGGTTGGAACACTGTCACGAAATCACTGGTGTCTTGATTACACTGGATCAACCGATAGATTTCGATGCGCCAGACGGCATTCCGGTCGATATCATATTTGCGCTAGTGGTGCCCGAGAACGAGCAACAAAAACATCTCACAACATTAGCAGCCTTGGCAGGTCTTTTTCGACAGCCGCGTTTTTGTGATGCAGTCCGCCAGTGCAAAAGCTCTGAGTCGCTGCTGACACTCGTGAATACCTGGGAGTAGCCGTGAGTCACTGCCCCTTAATTATCATTAGTGGTCGCTCGGGATCTGGGAAGAGTACCGCCCTGCACCTGCTGGAAGACGAAGGCTTTTATTGTATCGATAATTTGCCTTTAGGCTTGCTAGAGAACTTATTACAAGAAATTGAACAAGCACATTTTGCGCACTACCGAGGGGTTGCCGTCTGCGTTGATTCACGCAACGCGTGGACGAATATGGGTGACCTAGCGCCCGT
>DOVB01000241.1 GCA_003520285.1 Halieaceae bacterium | reverse complement strand
GCGAGCTGTAGCGGCAAGCAGACGTTATCGAGTGTCGTCAATGAGGGTAACAACTGAAAGCTTTGAAAGATAAACCCCACAAACTGCCCTCTCCACTGCGCCCGTTCATCTTCACTGAGCGAATGGATGGCACGTGAGTCGTGCATAATCGTGCCACTACTGGGCAAATCCAATCCCGCGAGAAGACCCAGCAGGGTTGACTTTCCTGAGCCTGAAGCGCCAACGATCGCGATCGACTCTCCTTGCTTGATTTCTAGATCGATACCTCGCAGTATCGCTATAGTGTCGTCACCGATGGCAACAGACTTCGAGAGATTTTTCGCAATGAGCATAATGAGGTTCCCTTTAATGCGCTTGATACGCTCTTTACTGCTGCTCGGATTGTTCGTACTTACCGCGAGTCCGCTAACTTTGCGGGCAGAGCAACCCAATGTTTTGGTCATGGGAGACAGCATCAGCGCGGCTTATGGAATGGATATCGAGCAGGGCTGGGTGCATTTGTGGGCCAGCAGTCAGACATCCCGCCTAAACGTGGTAAACGCCAGCATCAGCGGTGAGACGACCGCAGGGGGTCTCAGCCGTCTGGCACAGCTGCTTACGCAACATCAGCCTCGACTGGTTATCATAGAACTCGGCGGCAATGACGGTTTACGGGGTTACCCTTTACGACAAATCGAACGCAACTTGTCAGCCATGGTCGAGCTGTCGCAATCACAGGGTGCCGATGTTGTGATTATTCCGATGCAAATACCGCCCAACTATGGCGCAGCGTACACACACCAGTTTTATCGAATCTATGCCACGGTGAGCGACCGTTACAAGGCAACCTTGACACCATTTTTCCTGGAAGACGTGGCACTGCAACAGGACTTGATGCAAAGTGATGGCATTCACCCTACCGCTGCAGCGCAACCCATCATGCTTGACGCGATCAGGGCCACTCTTGATTCAGCCGTTGAACGCGCCTTCACTGCCGAGCAGATAACCCACTAATGCGAGATCTCAGCCCTCTCCAACAACAATTCTACGAGACCATCTTCGGCACGGAAACGCGCGCGGGCAAACTGTTCGATTTACTTCTGATCAGCTTGATTAGCCTGAGTGTTGCTGTTGTGCTTGCAGACTCGATCCCGAGCTTGCATGAGCAGTACGGGCGGCTGTATTGGCAAATTGAGTGGTTGTTCACGCTACTGTTCAGCATCGAGTATCTGCTGCGTATTTGGTGCAGCCCCAATCGCAAAGCCTACGTGATAAGTGGCTACGGACTGATTGACTTACTGTCTATCATACCGACCTATCTCGCGATTATCGTCCCCGAAGCGGCGCCTCTGCTCATTCTGCGACTGTTTCGAATACTTCGGGTATTCCGGGTGCTGCGCTTATTGGCTTATGTCAAAGAGGCCACCTTGCTGGCGATCGTTCTGAAGAGAGCCAGACGAAAAATCTTCGTATTTTTAATGCTGATGATGGTCATCACCACTGCGTTCGGGAGTCTGCTGTACGTCATTGAAGGGCCCGAGAACGGCTTCACAACCATCCCAACCAGTATCTATTGGGCTATTGTTACGGTGACCACGGTAGGTTATGGAGATATCATCCCGCTCACGGCCCTTGGACGAGCAATCGCCGCGCTGGGAATGCTAACCGGGTATGCCATTATCGCCATCCCGACGGGTATTATTACCGCTGAGCTCGCCTACGAAATACAGCGACAACGAGATTTCCGCGCTTGCAACCAGTGTAACCGAACGGGTCACGAAGCCGATGCACAGTTTTGCAAGTACTGTGGGAGCGAACTCCCAAACACTTGAAATTGAGTCATGTGTGATCGCCCAATGTAGTTTATAATCAGCTTTGTTTTCTTAGCTGCGAACCCTCCCTCATGTCAAAGCCCACTGCACTCTATAACTATCCGAAATTCTGGGCTGAATGTCTGGGTCCGGCGTCATTTCTTCCGACCACGCGAGACGAAATGGATGCGCTCGGTTGGGACAGCTGTGACATCATTATTGTCACCGGCGACGCCTATGTTGATCATCCTAGCTTTGGTATGGCGGTCATCGGACGCGTGCTCGAGGCTCAAGGTTTTCGAGTGGGTATCATCGCTCAACCAAACTGGCGCGACTGCAGTGACTTTCAGCGACTGGGTGAGCCCAATCTATTTTTTGGTATCGCCGCCGGCAATATGGATTCAATGATCAATCGCTACACCGCCGACAAAAAGCGACGCAACGATGATGCCTACACGCCCAATGCGGACCCAAATCAGCGACCTGACCGCGCCGTCATTGTCTATAGCCAGAGGGTAAAGGAAGCCTACAAGCACGTTCCCATCATCGTAGGAGGCATTGAAGCAAGTCTGCGTCGAATTGCACACTATGATTACTGGAGCGAAAAAATTCGACGTTCGATACTGCTCGACAGCCAGGCTGACTTGTTACTCTACGGTAATGCAGAACGCGCCATCTGCGAAGTAGCCCACCGTTTGAGTCGAGGAGAGACCATTGACTCGATTACGGATCTGCGCGGTACCGCATTCGTCGTCAAATCACCATGCGAGGGCTACACGGAACTCGATTCCACCACGATTGACGTTATCGGCCACGTAGCGCCGATGCTCAGTCCCTATGAAATGGTCGATGATGCCAAATGCGAGACTAGCGATGCCAATACGGCGAGCCCTGTTGAACTCATCGATCCACGCATCATTAACAGTCAAACCGTGATTCGACTACCCAGCTACGATTCGGTCGCACATGATCCAGCGCTTTACGCCCATGCGTCGCGAATCTTGCACAAAGAAACCAACCCGCATAATGCAAGAGCGCTGGTGCAAAGGCACGCTAATCAGGATGTCTGGATAGCCCCACCACCGCTGCCACTCGCTACAGACGAGCTCGATTGGGTGTTCGAATTACCTTACCAGCGAGTGCCTCATCCGGCCTATGGCGATGCCAAAATTCCAGCGTTTGAGATGATTCAGCACTCGGTGAACATCATGCGTGGCTGCTTCGGGGGTTGCACATTCTGCTCGATTACAGAGCATGAAGGACGCATCATCCAAAATCGCTCAGAAGAGTCAATACTGCGTGAGATCGAGCGTATTCGGGACACCAGCAAAGCGTTCACTGGCGTGATCTCGGACTTGGGTGGGCCTACCGCCAACATGTGGCGGCTCGCTTGTAAAGATGAGAAAACCGAGGCGGCGTGCAGAAAGCTCAGCTGTGTCTTTCCTGGAATCTGTAAAAATCTCAATACCGACCAGATGCCATTGGTACGCCTGTATCGCAAAGCACGCGCGCTGCCAGGCATCAAGAAAGTGCTTATCGCTTCAGGTCTGCGCTACGATCTCGCAGTTGAAAGCCCAGAATACGTCGAGGAACTGGTCACACATCACGTGGGCGGTTACCTCAAAATTGCACCGGAACACACTGAGCAGGGTCCTCTCAGTGCCATGATGAAGCCCGGTATTGGCAGCTATGATGCGTTCAAGAAGATGTTCGACAAGTACACCAAAGCTGCTGGCAAAGAACAGTACTTAATACCCTACTTCATTGCCGCCCATCCCGGAACCCGTGATGTGGATATGCTGAACTTGGCGTTGTGGCTGAAACGCAATGGTTTTAGGGCCGATCAGGTTCAAACCTTCTACCCTTCACCCATGGCAACGGCAACCGCAATGTATCACAGCGGTTATAATCCACTTAAGCCTGTGCGCCGTTCTGCAGCTCGCTTACCACGAGTTCAAAAACTCTCTAATCGCCGGCTACATAAGGCTTTTTTACGCTACCATGATCCGGATAACTGGCCTGAACTACGAGAGACACTGAAGTCTATGGGTAGGAAAGACTTGATCGGTTATGGTAAGCAACACTTGGTGCCACCGCGGCAACCCCCGCAAAGGCACCGCACCATCGCCAAGCCGGGGGCTCGATTTGCGACTCAGCATACTGGTATTGATCCAGTGGGACGCGGAGCCTCACGTAAGACCAAACGTCCGCGGTAATTCTGTAAGGAGCAACAACATTGAACAAGCACTTTATGGGTCCGGCGATCATCGTGGCAATTGGCGTCGCTGTCGCAGGGTGGTTGATTCTCAACCCCAATACCGTCTCAGATGAAACCAGCACTCGGGTGCCACCCAAGATCACCATCATTACACCACAGCCAGTGACCGAGCCACTCATTATCGAATCACAAGGCACTGTTGAACCTGCCAACACAATGGTTCTTTCGGCCGAAATTGCGGCGCGAATCGCCGAGGTCGCGGACAATTTCCAGCGCGGGAACGCCTTTTCAGCCGGAGACGTCCTAATCCGACTGGAGGATACCGATGCCAAACTCGGCCGCGAGCAAGCAGCAGCTCAACTTGCCCAAGCTCGGATCGATTTGAGGATTGCATCGAATGAGCTCGAACGGACCACCGAGCTGTTCCAGCAACAGCTTGTTAGCCGCCAGAACTTAGAACAAGCGCAGCTCGGGCATAGTCAAGCAGAAGCGCAGCTCGCTGCCGCGTCAGTTGCACTGGCTCAAGCCGAGCTCACGCTCGAACGCACCATCATCAAAGCGCCGTTTAACGGCAGAATAGAGCAAGAGATGATCTCCGTAGGGCAGTTCGTCGCCCGAGGAGAGCCGCTTGCCCTGCTAATCGAACTCAACTATTTCGAAATCAGACTTCCAATCTCTCGCGCGGAACTCGCTTACCTCGACATCCCTTTTTCTGCACGAGGTTTGATCGACGAAGCACTGCGGCCTGAAGTAACTATCTCGGGCGAGTTCGGTGGCCAAGAGTGGATACGCAAGGCTACATTGGTCCGCACCGAAGCCTTGATCGATGCAGGCACTCGGCAAGTCTTCGCAGTGGCGCGTTTACCTATCAAACTCGACGACGCTGACACCTTAATACCGCTAGGCCTATTTGTTCGAGCTAAGATCGAAGGCGTTTTGCCCCCTAATGCCTACCGCTTACCTCGGAGCAGTCTTGGTGCAGACAACTCGCTCTTAGTGGTAGATACCGACAATCGATTGTGGCAACAGCCCATTGATATCATTCGCCTTGAGCACGATCACGTGATCGTTTCGCAGCAAGAGATTAACACCAATTCAAGAATCGCCATGAGTGGCCTGCGGACTATTGTAGACGGCATGCACATAGAGCCTGTTCAGGCGACTAGCAGATGAACGCCGTAATCTCTTGGTTTGTTCATAACAAGGTCGCCGCCAACCTTCTTATGATGATACTGGTTGCGGGGGGGATCATCGCCCTGCCGCAGCTTTATTTGGAAGAATTCCCAGAAGTCAAAGTCGAGGCCGTGCAGATCAGGATTCCTTATTTGGGCGCAGCTCCGCAAGAAGTGGAGTCTGCCGTCTGCATCCGGGTCGAGGAGGCGCTCGAGGGCACCGAGGGCGTCGATACGGTTCGATCAACCGCCTCAGAGGGCATGTGTTCGATTATTGCGGAGCTGGTCGAAGGGGTCGATATTTCCAAGACCGCCAACGACATTCGCAGTAAAGTTGACGCAATCGATAGCTTTCCTGCGGAGACTGAGCGACCCATTACCTCTGAAATTACCGTGACAGCCACTGTTTTGCAGCTGGTGGTCTTTGGTGACACCTCCGAACAAGGCCTTAAGTCGCTCACGCAAACTATCCGAGATGACATCGCAGCGCTTCCTGGAGTCTCTCAAGTAGACATCACCTTTAGTCGTGATTATGAAATTTCGATCGAAGTTTCAGAACAGAATCTAAGGCAATATCAACTCACACTCGAATCTATCGGCCAGCTGATCCGCGCCAATTCACTCGACCTTCCGGGCGGCTCGGTGGATACCGCTGCTGGTGAACTGCTGATACGCACACAGGGACAAGCCTACCGCCAACAAGAATTCGAAGACATCATCATTCGCGCTAATCCCGATGGTTCAAGGCTGTTACTGGGCGACATAGCCGACGTTAAGGATGCCTTTGTCGACACCAATATGTCGGCTCGCTATAACGGCAAACCTGCGATGTCGATCGTAGTCTC
>DOVB01000239.1:5778-7199 GCA_003520285.1 Halieaceae bacterium | reverse complement strand
AAAACCAGAAACCAACACACACAATGTGCTCGTTTCTAACTTCTGATACGATGAAGACACAACACCTACCCTCAGCCAACAATGGTGGAGCTACGCGGGATCGAACCGCGGACCTCTTGAATGCAAATCAAGCGCTCTCCCAGCTGAGCTATAGCCCCTCATTCCGTGCAGCCATGCCCTGCCATATACACCAATCCTTTCATAGACGAAGCGTCAGCTGAACACACATAAAAACAATGCGCGAAAAACCTGACAACACCGTATAGCAAAAGATTGGTAGGCCTGGGCAGATTTGAACTGCCGACCTCACCCTTATCAGGGGTGCGCTCTAACCAACTGAGCTACAGGCCTGCAGCCAAAGCTGTTGTGTCATCGTTTGATGAAGACAAAAATGTGAACACTCGCCAAAGTATCAACGTTCGTTTAAGGAGGTGATCCAGCCCCAGGTTCCCCTAGGGCTACCTTGTTACGACTTCACCCCAGTCATGAATCACTCCGTGGTGATCGTCCCCCCGAAGGTTAGACTAACCACTTCTGGAGCAACCCACTCCCATGGTGTGACGGGCGGTGTGTACAAGGCCCGGGAACGTATTCACCGCGACATTCTGATTCGCGATTACTAGCGATTCCGACTTCATGAAGTCGAGTTGCAGACTTCAATCCGGACTACGAAAAGTTTTATGGGATTGGCTCCACGTCGCCGCTTCGCAACCCTTTGTACTTCCCATTGTAGCACGTGTGTAGCCCAGGTCGTAAGGGCCATGATGACTTGACGTCGTCCCCACCTTCCTCCGGTTTGTCACCGGCAGTCTCCTTAGAGTTCCCGCCATTACGCGCTGGCAACTAAGGACAAGGGTTGCGCTCGTTACGGGACTTAACCCAACATCTCACGACACGAGCTGACGACAGCCATGCAGCACCTGTCTCTGAGTTCCCGAAGGCACCAAAGCATCTCTGCTAAGTTCTCAGGATGTCAAGACCTGGTAAGGTTCTTCGCGTTGCATCGAATTAAACCACATGCTCCACCGCTTGTGCGGGCCCCCGTCAATTCATTTGAGTTTTAACCTTGCGGCCGTACTCCCCAGGCGGTCTACTTATTGCGTTAGCTGCGCCACTAAAGAATCAAGTTCCCCAACGGCTAGTAGACATCGTTTACGGCGTGGACTACCAGGGTATCTAATCCTGTTTGCTACCCACGCTTTCGCACCTCAGCGTCAGTGTCGAGCCAGGAGGCCGCCTTCGCCACCGGTATTCCTCCATATATCTACGCATTTCACCGCTACACATGGAATTCTACCTCCCTCTCTCGCACTCAAGTCGGTCAGTATCGGGTGCAGTTCCCAGGTTGAGCCCGGGGATTTCACATCCGACTTAACAAACCGCCTACGCGCGCTTTACGCCCAGTAATTCCGATTAACGCT
>DOVB01000239.1:0-5575 GCA_003520285.1 Halieaceae bacterium | reverse complement strand
AGGCCTTCTTCACACACGCGGCATGGCTGCGTCAGGCTTTCGCCCATTGCGCAATATTCCCCACTGCTGCCTCCCGTAGGAGTCTGGGCCGTGTCTCAGTCCCAGTGTGGCTGATCATCCTCTCAGACCAGCTATAGATCGTCGCCTTGGTGAGCCTTTACCCCACCAACTAGCTAATCTAACGCAAGCTCTTCCAATAGCGCGAGGTCCGAAGATCCCCCGCTTTCCCCCTTAGGGCGTATGCGGTATTAGCTTAAGTTTCCCTAAGTTGTCCCCCACTACTGGGTAGATTCCTACGCGTTACTCACCCGTCCGCCGCTGTACTCAGTCCGAAAACCTTTCTCGCTCGACTTGCATGTGTTAGGCCTGCCGCCAGCGTTCAATCTGAGCCATGATCAAACTCTTCAGTTCAATCTTTATCCTCTGCTCTCGCAAGAGGGTAGGTTTTCGCTTAAACCAGCGATAACCTACAAATCTCGGCTCAGACACTTTCGAAATCAAAAATTACTATGAATTAATGAGTCACTTGTGTCTGATATATCGTGTTGTATACCTCAACAAGTGCCCACACTTCTGTCTTCATCTGTCTGTTAAATAACCTCATCCCGCCAGGGGATCAGTTGCCTCAGTCTCTTACTTACCTGACCGAGGACGCGCATTATACGTAACCACACAATGCGCGCAAGGAGTATTTTCGTTTTCTGTGAAAACTAGACTTTCCTTTGCAGGCAGCTACCTTCTACTCAGCCACCCGATTCGCTCTGCGTCGAAGATATAGAAATAAACGCGAGCCCAATAGTAAACCACAAACTACACTGTAAAAGCTAGCCAAAAACCAATCAGATCGTATTTGCCATAAGATATGCAAGCAGGCAAAGATCGCCGCTGGGTAAACCAAAGTGTGCAGTGACTTCCATCGCCTACCTAATCGGCGACGCCACTTTAAAGTAGAAGTAATCGCTAAAGGCAGTAATAGCAGCCAAGCCAGAAAGCCAACGGTTATATAGGGTCGCTCTACCAACTCTTCGATAAGCAGTGATTGCGACCAAACCACATACCCCTGTAAAAAAATAAGTACGTGTAGCGAAAAGAACGCAAAGGCCCACAAACCAAGAGGCCGGCGAGTTACCGCTAGCTGATACGCACCAGACGAGGATCGCAGTGGCGTGACCATTAGTGACGCAATCAGACACCAAAGCCCCCACTCGCCAGTGGTCAGCAATAGTGTTTTGATCGGATCAGGTCCCAAGTCACTCTGAACAACTTTTAACATAAGCCAGGCAACTGAAGTCAAAGCAACTGCATGTGTACAGCCGGTTAACAGCAACCTCTGTCGATCAAGAGACTGGCTCATTAGTAATTCAGCGCTAAGTCCATGCCCTTATAGAGTCCCGAAACCTGATCGGCATACCCATTGAATAGCTGTGTCGGAATTCGATTGGGGGAGAACAACGAGGAGGGTAAGCGCCTTTCAAATCGCTGACTCCATCGTGGATGATCGACCGAGGGATTAACGTTCGCAAAAAAGCCGTACTCGTGAGGCGCTATTTGTTGCCAACTCGTGGCCGGCTGACTCTCAACAAAACCAATGCGCGCGATTGATTTTATACTCTTGAAACCATACTTCCAGGGCACCACTAAGCGCAATGGCGCACCATTCTGATTGGGAAGACTTTTGCCGTATAAACCTACCGCGATAAAAGCAAGCGGATTCATAGCCTCGTCCAAACGCAATGCCTCTCGATAAGGCCAGTCAATGACCGAGCTAAATGACCGAGTCCCACGCATTTCCTTAGGGCGATGCAAAGTCTCAAAAACGACATATTTCGCCTTATTGTTCGGTCGCAGCCAAGCAACCAAATCCGCCAACGGGAATCCGACCCACGGGATGACCATCGACCAAGCCTCGACACATCGTAGTCGATAGATACGCTCCTCGAGTGTCATCTGTTCAAGCACCGACTCGAGCGGAATCGTCTGATCACCTCTCTCTATACCGCTGACCTCAATACTCCAAGGATCGATTGTCATTTGGTGCGCGTACTTTGCAGGCGCACTCTTATCCATACCAAACTCGTAAAAGTTGTTGTAGCTGGTCACATCGGCGTAGGGCGTGAGCTGATCGTCCACATCTTTGTCCCAGCCTGACTCACTTGCGTTGACATACTTTAATGGCCGCAACATCTGTTCAGCATTTGCCCCTCTCGGGAGCATTGACGAAAGTCCTACCGCCGCACCGACACCCAGTAATTGCCTGCGACTTAGATAGATTGCTTCATCGGTAATGTCAGATGAACGAATGGTGCGATCGTAATAAGGTCGGAATCGCCGCATACTGGCTCTCACTTTACGTTTTTGGAGGCTCGGCTGGCCCCGTTGATTTGAGTTTTTTCATTACAATCAGTACGGGTGATGACAGCGCATAGACTACAAACGTAATAAGAAAAACAGTAGGAGGGTGAAGCGTGACTAAACTAAACACGATCACAACCAAGAGAATCACAACAAACGGCACTCGCCCCCGAAAATCGACCCCTTTAAAAGAGGGGTACTTGAAATTAGCCACCATCCCCAATCCGATAATTGCTGTCATGAAAGCAAGCACAACACCGAGCTCGGCAGGCACCGACTGAGGGGTAGTAAATCCAATATCATGAGCCAGCCAGACCCCGCTCGCAATCACCGCTGCCGCAGCGGGACTCGCTAAACCAGTGAAATGTTCGCCGTCATCATGATCAATTTGAGTATTAAATCTCGCCAACCTAAGTGCCGCACAGGCAAGATACACAAATGCTGCACTCCAACCAAACTTACCCAGACCCTCGAGGGCATACATAAAAATCACTAGTGCTGGTGCAACACCAAACGACACCATATCAGACAAGCTGTCATATTCAGCGCCAAACTTGCTACAGGTATGCGTCAAACGCGCCACGCGTCCATCGAGCCCGTCGAACACCATCGCGAAGAAAATTGCGATTGGTGCCGCTTCAAAGTCTCCTTGAACTGCCGCAATAACTGCATAAAACCCAGCAAACAAAGCACCAGTAGTGAATAAATTCGGGAGCAAGTAAATACCTCTCCGGCGAACCGTCTCGCCCTCTTCAATCACCTCTTCCTCGTGCTCATCGATCAACTGCTCGAGTGCAGCCAAATCCTCTGCATCAAAGACCGGTATCGTGGGCGCATCGTTCGTGGACGACTCATGTTCTGCCATTGGTTTCTCCCAAATTCAACTCCCTTATGCTATCACGGTGAGTGATAAGTCTCGCTAGCGACGCTCCAAAAACTTCTGAGCAAGGGATCTTTCAGACGAGGTCTTAGCGTGCACAAGCCGATCACAAGCTCCGGCAGGTGAATCGGAGCTGGGACTACGTCAACACCTTCAGCTAGACCTGTCCCCAGTTGAACAAGCTTGGGAACGATACCTACACCGAGACCTAGACTCACCATGGCGACAATAGCTTCATGTCCCGACACCTGAGCATAGACCGAAGGCTGGATCGCTAGCCCCGAGAACCATTGATCGATCGCCTCTCTTGACACACCTCGCTCTGGCAAAATAAACGGCAAACTGGACCAGTCTACTCCATTGGCAAGGACTTGGGAGCGCACTGGACCATCACGCTTTGGAATACAAAGCACTAAAGGTGACTTCATTAGATCAAGAAATTCCATCGCCCGAGGTAAGTCATTCGGCTTTGCACTAACCGCTATGTCATCAACTCGGCTCATCACCCGAGCAATCCCGTCTGCCTGATCACCTGTATGCAGCATCAGATCGACTTCACGATAACGTGACTGGAACGCATCAATAATAGGCCCAAGCACGTGTAGCGACGCAGTTACTGAACAAAATAGACTCAATTCACCTCGCAGGTGATCCGCAGCATTCAAAGATCGCTTTAATTCTTCCCAGCGCACCAGAGAGTCTCTCGCAAAGACGCTAAACTCTCGGCCAGCCGGTGTTAGGTGGATCGCGCGCCGGCTTCGCTGCAACAACGGTACACCAACCTGTTGCTCCAATCGATTGATCGTTCGGCTAACGGCTGAAACGCTCATGTGTGACACTTCAGCCACTCTGGAAAAGTTGAGAGTGTCTGACACTTGAACAAATACCTTGAGGGTTCTGGGATCCATTTTTCATTTCCTGCAAAACTGTGTGTCTATTTTAGCGTTTTACGCAAGCATTTGAATCCCTTAATATGCGCCTTACTTTTTAGGCTAACCATAGGACAGTGATCACCATGCGTAACAACTACTTCAACACTTTGCCCTTGCGACTCCAGCTGTCACAGCTCGGTAAATGTCGCTTCATGAACTCTAGCGAGTTCAGCGATGGTGTCTCGATACTCAAAGGCAAAAAATTAGTCATTGTGGGCTGTGGCGCCCAGGGTTTGAATCAAGGCCTAAATCTGCGCGACAGTGGACTTGACGTATCTTACGCCCTGCGTCCAGAAGCGATTGCACAACAACGTCAATCCTTCAAGAATGCCAATGACAACGGATTCGTTGTCGGCACCTACGAAGAGCTTATCCCCAACGCCGACATGGTTCTGAACTTAACACCAGACAAACAGCATTCGGCGGTTGTCTCTCAGGTCATGCCATTGATGAAACAAGGCGCCTGTTTATCTTATTCCCATGGTTTCAATATCGTTGAAGAAGGTATGCAGATTCGTGAGGATCTAACCGTGATTATGGTAGCGCCTAAATGCCCCGGCACAGAGGTCAGAGAAGAGTATAAACGCGGCTTTGGTGTGCCAACGCTTATCGCTGTGCACACTGAGAATGACCCTCAAGGCCAGGGTCTTGAGCTTGCAAAAGCCTATGCCGTTGGTACTGGCGGTCATCGAGCAGGTGTTCTCGAGAGCTCATTCATCGCCGAGGTCAAATCAGATCTAATGGGCGAACAAACCATCTTATGCGGCATGCTCCAAACAGGCTCGATCCTATGTTTTGACAAAATGGTGGCTTCGGGCATAGAGCCTGGCTACGCCTCCAAGCTCATCCAATATGGCTGGGAAACTGTCACCGAAGGGCTGAAACAGGGCGGTATCACCAACATGATGGATCGTTTATCAAACCCGGCCAAAGTCCGAGCGTTCTATCTTGCGGAGGAGCTCAAAAACATCATGCGGCCACTGTACGAGAAACACCAAGACGACATCATTACTGGTGAGTTCTCTTCAACCATGATGGCGGATTGGGATAATGACGATCTCAATCTACTCACTTGGCGAGCAGCGACCGCGGAAACTGCTTTTGAGAAGGCAGTCAATACGCAGCAGGAAATCGCCGAGCAAGAGTACTACGATCACGGCATTCTAATGATCGCAATGGTCAAAGCTGGCGTCGAGTTAGCATTTGAGACCATGGTCGCTGCGGGCATCATCGCTGAATCAGCTTACTACGAGTCGCTTCACGAAACCCCATTGATTGCAAACACCATCGCGCGTCGCAAATTATATGAGATGAACGTTGTGATCTCGGATACAGCAGAATACGGATGCTACTTATTCGATCACGCCTGCCGACCATTGCTCAAAGAATTTATGGAGGACATCACTATTGA
>DOVB01000121.1 GCA_003520285.1 Halieaceae bacterium | reverse complement strand
CTATTTCGAGGGTCATTTCATTACTAGTGCGATCGAGCACAAAGCCGTGTTAGACCCCGCTAACTACTTACAAAAAAAAGGCGTTGCGGTGTCATTTGTGCCGGCTTTTAAAGATGGACTCGTCACTGTTGAGGCGATTGAGCGCGCTGTTAGGCCCGATACCAAGCTTATCTCAGTGATGTATGTTAACAATGAGTTGGGCACGATTAATCCGATTGCCGATATTGCGGCATTTGCAGCCTCACGCGGAATCGCATTTCACGTCGACGCAGCGCAGGCGGTGGGTAAAGTGAAAATTGATCTGAGTTCACTGCCCATTGATCTCATGTCGATTTCGGCGCATAAATTTTATGGTCCAAAAGGGATCGGTGCGCTCTATATTCGGCGAGGAATGCAGCCAGCGCCTCTCGCTCAAGTGCATGGGGGCGGGCATGAGCGCAATTTTCGCAGCGGCACGCTAGCGACGCATCAGATCGCTGGGATGGGCGCCGCAGCTGAGCTGGCGAGGGTCTGTTGGGATCGCGATCAGTCACACTATCGCGTCCTCGGTCAACGACTGCTAGAAGGGCTGCTCAGTATCGAGGGTGTGGTACTGAACGGTAGCTTAGAGCATCGACTTCCTCAGGTGGCTAATGTCTCTTTTCACGGTGTCTCAGGTGAAGCGCTGTTAACGGCGCTTGCGGGTATTGCAGTCTCGTCCGGGTCGGCGTGTAATTCCGCGACCATGAAGCCCTCACACGTTTTGCTCGGTATTGGCGCCGATCGCGCACGGGCGGATAGCGCGCTGCGTTTCAGTATCGGCCGGCCGACCGTCGAGGCAGATATCGATAAGGCACTTGACGAGGTGCGGTCAACGATTCAGGCCCTGCGCGATCCAGCTTCGGGTTGAAAGCAGAAAGCCAACTTTTGCAACCAAAAAGCCATTTGTTAGGGTGTTATAGAGTGGCAAAGCCCGTATAATATGCGCCCAGTTCAGGGGACCCTGACCCAATAGCATAACGACACTTTGGAGTAGAACAGCATGGCAGTAGAGCGCACTTTATCGATTATCAAACCCGATGCGGTAGGTAAGAATGTGATCGGTGAAATAATCACCCGATTTGAAGCCAATGGTCTGCGTGTAGTCGCCGCTAAAATGATACAGCTCTCAGCCACCACCGCAGGTGGGTTTTATGCCGAGCACAAAGAGCGCGGTTTTTTTGGTGATCTGATCGATTTTATGACTTCTGGACCCGTACTGGTGCAGGTGTTGGAAGGTGAAGATGCAGTGGCTAAAAATAGAGAATTGATGGGTGCTACCAACCCACAGGAAGCAGCCCCAGGTACAATTCGCGCAGATTTTGCCCAGTCGATTGATGCCAATGCGGTACATGGATCTGATTCTGAGGTCTCTGCAGCGCGAGAGATTGCTTACTTTTTTGCAGCTACGGAGCTGTGCGAGCGAGCCTAATGCCGACATCGCTGTCCGCTAAAGAGGCCATCACCGAGCGAGTCAATTTATTGGGACTCACCCGCGTGCAATTGACTGCCTTTTTTGCGGATATCGGCGAAAAACCCTTCAGGGCGCAGCAGGTGATGAAGTGGATTCATCACCATGGCGTCCTCGATTTTGAACAAATGACTAACCTCTCGAAAGATTTGCGCACTCGACTAGCGGCGATTGCCGAGGTTCGCGCACCGGAGGTGGTGTCCTGCCATGATTCGGTCGACGGCACACGCAAGTGGTTAGTGCGTTCTATTGAGGGTGGATTGATCGAAACGGTTCTGATTCCCGAGGGTGGAAGAGCCACACTTTGCGTATCATCTCAAGTGGGTTGCAGCCTTGACTGCAGCTTTTGCTCGACCGGTAAGCAAGGTTTTGAACGTGATCTATCCGCCGCCGATATCATTGGCCAAGTCTGGCTCGCCATCGACTCCTACGGAGCGTTTGCGTCTGGTAGTGATCGGGTTGTAACCAACGTGGTCATGATGGGTATGGGTGAGCCTCTGTTGAATTTCGAGCCTGTTGTTGCCGCGATGGACTTGATGATGGATGATCTGGGTTACGGCATATCCAAGCGGCGAGTGACCTTGAGCACCTCAGGCGTTGTGCCAGCGCTTGATCGACTGGCCGAACTGAGTAGTGTGAGTCTGGCTGTCTCTTTGCACGCACCAAATGATGAGTTGCGTAATCAGCTAGTTCCGATCAATCGGAAATATCCAATCGCCCAATTGCTCGAGAGCTGCCGCCGTTATATTGCGGCACAGAATGATAAAAAAAGAGTGGTAACGGTCGAGTATACGCTGATTGCCGGTGTGAATGACCAGGTTGAACACGCTCAGGAACTGGTTGTGTTACTGAAGACTTTTCCGTGTAAGATCAATCTCATTCCATTTAATACCTTCGATGGATCGTCATACCAACGGCCCAGTGGCAATGCGGTATCGCGATTCTGGCAGGTGCTCATTGATGCTGGCTTTATTGTCACCATTCGAACCACTCGGGGCGATGACATCAGCGCTGCTTGCGGCCAGCTAGTCGGCGAAGTGGTGGATCGAACGCGACGCTCCGAGCGGCACAAGGCGAGTTTGCAGCAGGATGTGCAAGTCGTTGAGGTCATTTGACATGCGAGGCCTTTTGATCC
>DOVB01000198.1 GCA_003520285.1 Halieaceae bacterium | reverse complement strand
GCAGTGAGTAGTGAGCGAAGGTGGTAATTTGTCGTCATTGTCAGTCCTTTTATAGTGTTTGTGTTTCTTGATCTGCGAATCGAGCCAACCGTTCAGGATTGCGCCAAGGGCCCCATTTGAGCCGATACAGATAGGCAGTGGCTAAGCACATTAGCATAGACACAAAAGCCCACCAAGAAACCATTGGCCCCAGCTGCCAGACTTTGATAATCAGAACTTGCGCAATCAGCATCAGCCAATGCAAGCTCACCGACATCATCATCAGCCAGCGAGTATCACCTGCCCCACGGAGCACGCCCGAAGCCGCAAGATTGAGCCCATCGGCGACTACGTATAAGGCCAGGCCCACCATCATCAGAACCGCGAGCTCACGAATCTCGCCAAACGAGGCGTCACCCGTATCGAAGACGGATACCAATTCATACCGGAATACAGCAAACAAAACCGCGACGATCGTGGTTACAACCAAAGCGATGCCCAAGCCGGACAGGATGACCTTATTTAGGTCAGCATAGCGACGCGACCCAACCATTCGACCAGAGAGGCTCATCAGCGCAATGTGAAGTCCGACCATCGAGATAAACGACAGCAGATCCCAATTGAAGACAATGGCCATCGCGGCACCTTCATTGACGCCGTAGGTCTGAAACATCAACAAAAACAGATTAAAGGTGACAACGTTCATGAAGGCTTCGAGCCCCGAGGGGAAACCGAACCTCAGATACTGAGCCACAATGGCTTTATCAAAGACCCATGCTGTTGCAATTGAAAATGTTGCCTGGAGTTCTTTTTGCAGATAGAACCCCAAGAACAGACCTAGCGCACACGCCGTTGCAATAACGGTGCCCAGCGCGGCCCCAGCGATGCCCATCTCTGACAAGCCCCAGCGCCCAAAAATCAGCCCATAACTTAGGACGATATTCAGGAGTACGCCAGTAAGGTCGCACACCATAACCACCCAAGCCCGCCCAATACCGCTGAAAAAAGACGACAATGCAGCTTTCGCTAAACTGAAGACACCACCCCAGATCAACACTTGATAATAGATCGTTTCGAGCTCAACCAACTCATCGGAATGCCCCATAAGACTGAATAAGCCCGCCGTGGGGTAGCTCATCAAAGCCAGTACCGGGGCGACCAGGATGGCCAAAATGATGCCCTGCGTCACGACTTTAGAGCACTTATGCAGTTCCGATGCCCCAAAGTACTGCGCAACTAAGGCATTCGCATACGCAACCATGCCAAGAAACAGAGACAGCGTGACGTAAGCAGTGACACCACCCGACATAGAGGCGCTAATATGCGTCGCGGACAGCTGCGCCATAAAATAGCGGTCCGTGAAGATCATGAAGGCGTAAGCGCCCTGAGAAATAATAATAGGAACCGCGAGAACCATGAGCTCGCGCAGGATATTACTCTGTGTCTGGTGAGACATGGACTTCCAAAAATTTTACTAAAACAAGGCCCGCATAATAGACCTATCGCGCAGACAAGCCCAGCAGATGATGCGCAAAGTGAGCCGCAGGCAGTGCTCAGATCAGTAGATGCAAGCACCGACGACGATAGTCACGTCGTCACTGTGCTCGATCACCGTCTGATGGATAGGCGGCTCTTACCGAGTCTAAGCTGCACGTATCCCTAACGCCCGAGTGCCATTTTTTCGCTTGAGTAAACAACTGCAGCAAGACTCAGAATGGCCATCGTGATCAGCATCTGCGAGCCTGCGTAAACGCCCAACTCAGCCAAGGTGAGCACCTCGCCGCGGAGGATGGTAGTAATCAACTGGTTTTGGGACAAGAATGGAATGCTGTACATCCAAATTTCAGTTTTGATGGGATTAATCATCAGAATGAGCGACGGAATGATCGGTAACAGCATCAAAACGCTCATGTAACTCTGTGCTTCTTTAACCGTCTTAGTGGTCGCGGAAATCAGAGTTAGGAGCGATACACCCAGCACAGAGATCGGCGCCAAAGCACACCAGATGCCGAAGGCTGCGGCCCAGCTCAACTTCATTTCAGTGATCAGATTGGGCGCGAAGCTAAAACTCAACTTAAACGCTAGCAAGGCGACAAACGTCATCAGTAGCCCAAATCCAGCTGTTGCCATGACCTTGCCTAACATAATGTAGCTGGCGGGCGTGGGTGCCAGGAGCAGACTCTCGAGTGACTCACGCTCACGCTCTCCTGCCGTCGTGTCGATCACAAAGTAAGCACCGCCTAGGAAGGCCGTCAGGATCAAAAAATAGGGCAGAAATGCAAGAGACTGCCCAGACTTACTGGCTTCAGTAGAGAGGTCACGACGGACAACGGTTAAAGCCCAACTGCTATCAGGATCAATCCCGCGACTCATCAAACGAAGTCTGCCGGTCATGTTGCTGTAGGTATCCAGCAAGCCATTAACTCGTGATCGGGCAACGCGAGCAGATTCTCGGCTGGCATCGTAGTAGATATCAATACGAGCCGGCATTTGAGACAGCCATTGTTGAGGGTACTCAGGGTGAATTTCGAGCACCAAGTCCACTTGCTGGGAACGAATCGCTGTATCGATTTCTGGCGGTGGTTCCACGACTTCCACATTGCGCTGCGACAACCAGTTCACCAAATTGGGGGCCAGCTCTGCGTTCTTCACCGGCAATTTCAGCACCGATTCATATTGCTGTGTTAGCTTCTCAACCGCAAATACATTGATACCGATCACCAAGCCCGGTGCCAAAAGAGCACCCATCGCCAAGCCGATAAGAACGGTGCGACGGTCGCGCATGAGATCAATCCACTCCTTTCGAAATACAGCTAACATGATTTTCACAGCATCAACCCCTCTTCACTGCCAATCAAGCTTACGAATGCATCCTCAAGATTAAGCTCATTGGCTTCGGCACGAAGCTCCTCTGGGGTTCCCTGCGCAACCACCACCCCGTTGCTGATGACCACGACTTGATCGCATAAAGCCGCGACTTCTTGCATGATGTGTGTCGATAAAATGATGCATCGCCCCTGCTCACGCGCACGTTGTAAGAATCTTCTCAACCCACGTGTCGTCATCACATCGAGACCATTGGTAGGTTCGTCAAGCACGATATTTTTCGGTCGATGAATCACCGCGCGAGCGATCGCCGTCTTGGTCCGCTGGCCCTGCGAAAAGCCCTCGCATCGCCGATCAATAAACTCTGTCATTTCCAAACTGACAATTAAGTCGGACAACTCGGCCTCGCAGTCCGCGTGAGTCAGACCGTGCAACTCGCCGTAGTAAAGAATATTTTCTCGCGCAGTTAACCTTGGATACAGCCCTCGCGTATCGGGTAACACGCCAAGGTGGCGACGGGCTGAGATTTTGTCTTGTGAGATATCAATGCCATCGATTTTGACCGTACCATCCTCTGGGCTAATAAGACCGTAAAGCAACCGAAGGGTAGAAGTTTTACCCGCACCATTTGGTCCAAGCAAACCGGTTATTTGCCCATCTTGGGCGGTGAACGATACCGATTTTACAGCCGCAACTATTCCAGACTTTGACTTAAAAGAACGCTTTAAATTATTAATTTCTATCATATTATGGGCTCCATCCGTGGGGACCAGAAAACATTGGGACACCCTGCCACTCGTCAATACAGCGAGTCGATTGAATACTCAAGTTTGCCACGAACTCGGCTGCCAGATCCTCTAAGCAACCAATCCCAATAACAGCATGTCCTTCATCTGGAACCACAATTAAAGTCGCATTTTCTAGATCTTCCGCAATCGTCCGACCGTAAGCTGCTGGCGTCACAGGATCGAATTCGCCGGCCAAAATTAAAGTCGGTATCGTATGCTCAGGTGGGCTGAAGAAATCTTCCGCGATCGGTTTGCTGGGCCACTCCTGACACTGTAACCGCGTTATTTCGATCAATTGTGTTCCAAGCAATGTCTCCTCTTCACCTGCTGTGTTCGCCGGTGTTAAATAGGGCATCGTCTCACTGCATATCACAGAGAGTTGCAAGCCGTGAGCGATGCTTTGGACCAAGGGCGTTAACAACAGATCGCTGAGCGCAACAAAGTCGGCAAAGCCGTTCGACTCAGCATTCGCGATCAATTGCGGCAGCATCGCTGCCGTCTCGGATTGATAACTGAGCAGGCGTAATACACTGACCAAGTGATCTCGACTGAGATTCACTTTTGTTATCATGCCCGTTTGGCTATCTCGAAAACTGACCTCTGAAGGGGCACCCGTCTCGATTCTGTCAAGTAATCGCTCTAGAGTGTCGCCTATCGTGCCAAGCGACTCAGCGCAATCCGACTGTGAGCTACAGGCCGCAAATCGACCTTCTAGCGCCGCATCTAGGCTACGGCCGTGCTCAGCCAGTAAAACCAATTGCGAGGGCACTGCACTATCTAGGATCAGCGCACGCAGGTGATCGGGGTATAGCGCTGCGTAGCGCTGCGCCAAACGGGTACCGTACGAGACACCGTAGACGACCAATTGAGGTACTTTCAAGGCCTGCCGAACAAGCTCAATGTCTTGGGCAGCATCATCGGTGGTGTAGTGCTGCAGAGCCACCTCACTGAACTTAGCTCGACAGTCTCTCGCCATTTGCACGAGGTATTCGGGGTCGTTGTCTACAGGAGCATCGAGCGAACCGAAATCGCAGTGAAGCGTGCCCGAATTACCCGTTCCACGCTGATCAATCAGCAAGATGGGGTGATTTTTATTCATCTCATAGAACGCGGATCGAAGTGACGGATACGATTCACGCGCGCCTTGACCAGGACCACCGGCCAGGAAAACGATCGGTGTCGCATCATCGACGATCGTTCTTGCCGGCAACCATGTCAGCGCCACGCTGATATCACGCGACGAATCACCGGCATGGTTCTCGGGCACAGTAAAATCGGCGCACCAAGCGCTATAGAAGCGCGATAGGCCCTCGGCAATACATTTCTCGAAGGTGATTGCGCCGACCGTACGTACCTCTGCACCCTGTGCCAAAGCAGACAAAATCAGCAAAGAAATACCAAAAAGAGTGCGAAATCGGAACATGGCGCTTCCTTGGTCAGACATTAGATTAACAGTAGGATGGTTCGAGGCTATGTTAAATTGCGCTCCATTGCGCTTCTTTTGAGATAAGCTGAGTCGTTTCGTCGCTCAGTAGACACTGGGTAAATTATGGACACGCTTGCTTTCTGGCAACAAGTCATCATTTTCATCATTTTCATTTGGTCGGGGTTCGTCCGGTCAGGACTGGGATTTGGCGGAGCAGTGCTCTCCCTCCCCTTTTTACTGATTGTCACCAATCAACCCTTAGTTTTTCTTCCGATCATTGCGGTCCATTTACTGGTGTTTTCATCACTCACGATCGTTCAACCATGGCTGCTGGGCAGGCTGAAAGGCCAGTCTTCAAAGGCCACGACCCATGTTCAATGGCCCTACCTTGGCAAAATTCTCGCAATCACCCTGATCCCGAAGCTGATCGGGGTTCTCGGGGTTCTGAGCCTGCCGACCGACCTGATCACTGGATTCATATTTTTCGTGGTACTAGCCTATGGCATCGGCTACCTGCTGCAGCGGCAACTCATATCGTCACACCCTGTCGTTGACTGGCTATTACTGATACTCGGCGGCTACGTTTCCGGCACCTCACTAATAGGCGCCCCACTGATCATTGCTGTCATGGCACGCCAACTCAAACGTGAGCATTTGCGAGACACCCTGTTCGCACTTTGGTTTGTTCTAGTATCGATTAAGTTAATCGCATTCGCCGCAGCCGGTGTTGATCTGCAGTGGGAAGCGCACCTCTTGCTATTGCCGGCCGCAGCCATCGGTCACTTACTGGGTTTGCAGTTTCACCAATATTCACTCAAGGTCGATCCAAAACGCTTCATGCAATGGATCGGTGGCGCCCTTGTTGTAGTCGCCCTAGTAGGATTGATTCG
>DOVB01000228.1 GCA_003520285.1 Halieaceae bacterium | reverse complement strand
ACCCACCTTTGGGGGCATCAACTTAGAAGATATCAAGGCACCTGAGTGCTTCGAAATTGAAAGACAACTCCGAGAGCGGATGAATATACCCGTCTTTCATGACGACCAGCACGGTACCGCAATTGTTGCAGCAGCGGCGATCTACAACGGACTGCGGCTGGTCGACAAGCAGATTGAAGATATCAAACTGGTCGTGTCGGGTGCGGGCGCCGCAAGTATCGCGTGCGTTGACTTACTGGTGAGTATGGGCCTCAACAAAAACAATGTTCGGATGCTCGATCGAACCGGCGTGATTTACGCGGGTCGCACCGAAGGTATGAACAAGTACAAGCAAGCCTATGCCGTCGAAACCAATGATCGGACTATTGATGACGCGATTACCGATGCAGACCTCTTCATGGGACTCTCGGGGCCGGGTGTACTCAACGGTGAATTGGTGAAGAAGATGGCCAGGGATCCGCTGATTCTAGCAATGTCTAACCCAACACCCGAGATCATGCCAGAAGAAGCTATAGCGGCTCGACCTGATGCAATTCTAGCCACCGGACGCTCCGACTATCCCAATCAGGTGAACAACGTTTTATGCTTCCCCTTCATATTTAGGGGCGCTCTCGATTGCGGCGCGACCACTATCAATGAGGCAATGAAAAAAGCGGCAGTTACCGCGATTGCCGATCTTGTGCACCGTGAAATTACCGAAGCCGTGGTCGAGGCCTATGCGGGCGAAGAGCTGAAGTTTGGACGCAACTATCTCATTCCAAAACCGTTTGATGCCCGCTTGATCGAAGATGTACCGCTCGCGGTAGTGAAGGCTGCCATGGAGAGCGGCGTGGCAACTCGCCCCATACATGATTTGGATGCTTATCGTAATCGGCTCCAATCTTACGTCAGTGGCAGCCGACTGTTTATGCAACCCACAATCGATTTGGCGCGCGCGAATCCAGCCAAGATCGCTTACGCCGAAGGTGAAAATGACGATGTCCTGCTGGCAATGCAAGCAATCATTGACGAAGGAATAGCAAAGCCAGTATTGCTGGGGCGACCGAGTGTCATTGAAGCCAAAATTGCGGATCTTGGGCTCAGAATCAAGATCGGTAGCGATGTTCAGGTCATGAATATAGATGCAAGTGATTTAGAAGCGAAGTATTGGCAGCATTACCACCAAAAAGTCGGTCGCTCGGGTGTATCGGTAGAGGCTGCCAAGACCACTGTTCACACCAATGCCACTGTCATGGCTGGCCTGCTGGTTGATATGGGCGAGGTCGATGGCATGATCTGTGGCAAGGTCGGCCGTTTCGACCGCCACCTAAAGCATCTCAGTGGCTTTATCCAGCCTTCACGACCCTCAGGTGTACTCTCGTCAATCTGTGCCTTGTTACTCGAAGATGGGCCGCTCATTATTGCGGATCCGTTCGTCAACGTAGATCCCACCGAAGACGAGATCGTTACCATTGCGCAAGACGCCATTGAATACGCCAAAAGATTCGACATAGTGCCTCGAGTCGCGCTGCTATCACATTCCAATTTTGGCACCTACGAAGACGCCTCGGCGCTCAAAATGAAACAAGCGGCAGCGCAATTGAGAAACCTGCGGCCCGACGTACAAATCGACGGTGAAATGCACTCTCTGTCTGCGTTGAACCCTCAGCTCCGAGACACCATTTTTGAACACAATCAAATCGATGGTCGCGCCAACGTACTGATTATGCCGAATATGGATACCGCCAGTATCGCGCTGGGCTTGATTCGATCTCTTACTGAAGCAAGATTGGTGGGACCCTTTCTGTATGGTCTGGAAAAACCGGTACACATTTTGATCCCGTCTGTCTCTGGTAGAGGGATCCTGAATATGACTGCGCTGGCAGTGGCAGATATTCACCTGCGTAAAGTGAGCGCCAATTAGGCGCTTACTTGCGGACAACCCTGTATTCTTTCAAGAACCGCGCACTTATCTTTGGCGGCGCGATATCTCTGATAAGCACTGATGATTTATAGCCTCTTAGGTCATGGCAATAGCCTGTCAAGAGAATTGGTCTCAATATTCCCCACCAACTGGTCCTACCCAGCAAAATGAAACTGCGCTATGTAGGAAGTCTGCAAGGTTCTAAATAATAAGAAAGGATCTGACATTCACTTTAGGGGAAAGAGACTATGCAACATCGCCAAGGTTACACCATGCAGAGACACCTCAAGAAGACTGCAATCGCTGCGGGCGTTTTATCCGCCTGCTTCATGCTAGATTCTAAACCGGTTTATGCGCAGGCGAGCGCCTTAGAAGAAGTCATCGTCACAGCAAACAGACGTGAAGAAAGCCTGCAAAGCGTCGCGATGGCGGTATCTGCCTTTAGCGAAGATATGATGCGCGATCAAGGCATCGTCGATCTCAAAGGTATCACTGAACGTACACCTGGGTTCACTATGGGCACCTTCAACCCTGGCCAGCCACAGCTTTACATTCGCGGCATTGGTTCGAACGAAGACGGCGCTGGGGGAGATCAATCTGTCATCGTATTTATCGATGAGGTCTACATCGGTCGCTCAGCCGGTATGGATATTGACTTATTTGATCTTGAGCGAGTAGAGGTCCTCCGCGGCCCTCAAGGTACCCTGTTCGGCAAAAACGTGGTGGGCGGCGCGGTCAATATGATCACCCGCAAGCCCACCGAGGACACGGTCATGCAGGTGGAAGCGACCCTCGGTGATTACAATGCAACGACATTGCGCGGCTTAATCAGCGGCGAGCTCTCAGAGGGCGCTTATGGCAAAGCCTCGTTCTCAACTCGCCGCAGAGATGGCTATTTTAAATCAGCAGTCAATGAATTGCCGCAGTACACTGGCACCAAAGTCGCCGATACGCATGACGTCAATTCTGACAGTATGCGATTAGGCCTGCGTTTTGTACCCTCTGAAGACCTCGAGATTAACTTGTCGGCCAGCTACTCCCAAATCGACAAACTCGGTCAACCCGACCACTTCATCGAGCCACCCACTGCACCAGGCGTTGGCTATGTCGCGAGTGCTGCACTGATCCCTAACTATGACAATAAGATCCACACGGGGTTGTTTGTGGATGCGGGCTCCTTTGAAAGCACCTCAAACAGCTTTATGGCGAGGGTGGACTGGGACATCCGCGATGACCTTATGTTGACCTCTATTACGTCGGTCAGAAACGTTGATGCCGAAAACGTCGATGCGATCGGAGGCACTCAAAGTGGTAATCCATTAAACCAGCTATATGCATCGGTACTTGCCCCCGGAACGACCATTTTGTATGGAGCAAACTTCTACACCGACGAATCAGATACCTTTACCCAAGAGTTGAGATTGACCTCTACCGGCGATGGCCCGCTGCAATGGGTTGGCGGACTGTACTACATGACAGAAGAGACTCGCCGAATCGAGAGCATTGGTGTTGGGGTCGATGTCGCACTTCCGGGTGGCGTGATTTTTGGTGCTGTGCCTTACCTTCCGGGATCAGATGATCAGAATAACGAGACCTCTTCGATGGCCATTTTTGGTCAGGCAACCTATGACCTTACTGACAAGCTCAGCATCACCGCAGGGGCGCGATACACGTCTGAAGAAAAAGATATGGATCGAACCGGTACCGCTGATTTGCTCGGCATTGTGGGCGCATTTGACTTTGAAACCAGCGAAGACTGGGGTGAACTGACTACGAAATTGTCGGTGGAGTATCAACAAACCGATGACTTGTTCTGGTATGCCACCTACTCTGAAGGCTTTAAATCGGGTGGATATCAGGGCCTCGCAGCCACCGAGATTGCAGCAGCAAGCCCGTTCAACCCTGAGTTCGCTGAGTTATTAGAAGCCGGTGTTAAGTCAGAATGGTTCAACAAACGCATGCGATTGAATGCGTCTGTGTTCACAACTGATTACCAAGATCTTCAGATTCTACAGCTTTTAGTGCCCGATTCGCTGGCAGCTCAAGGTATTCAAACCGGCGTGCTTGTTACCCAAAATGCTGCCGATGCCACTGTTGAAGGGTTGGAACTCGAGTTTACCGCTTTTCCAGTTGAGAACCTGACTGTTCAAGGGAGTGCAACTTGGCTTGATACGGCGTTTGACAACTTCAGCGTGCCCTCAGGCTACACAGCACCCGGTGAGGGACTGACGGATCGCAGCGGCAACGGATTGCGAAATGCACCAGACTTCGCCTATAACCTTTTGGTACGCTACGACTGGCAGCTGGCTTCGGGTGCCTCTTTGGCAGCTCAGGTTGACTGGCGATACAAAGATTTGGTGTGGCAGGATCCCGATAACCTCCTGTTTTCTGCAGTACCTGAGTATAACGCTGGCGACCTCCGGCTAACCTATACTACCGCTGCTGGCAACACCCAGGTCAGCGCATGGGTAACAAACTTCACCGACGAAGACTATTTTCTGCACAATTACCCAACCTTGGGCGTAGGGAACGCGACACCAGCA
>DOVB01000227.1 GCA_003520285.1 Halieaceae bacterium | reverse complement strand
TGATGCCCCCAAAGGTGGGTTCTAATGAAGCAACAATATCAACGAACTTATCAACATCGGTCTCGTCGATTTCGATATCGAACACGTCGATATGCGCAAACTTTTTAAATAATACAGCCTTGCCTTCCATGACTGGCTTGGAGGCTAGCGGCCCAATGTTGCCCAATCCTAAGACAGCAGTACCGTTGGTCACGACGGCCACCAAGTTGCCGCGAGCCGTCAGTTCAGCGACTCGCTCTGGCGACTCGGCGATGATTTCACAGGGATAGGCCACACCTGGCGAGTAGGCGCGCGCAAGATCTCGTTTATTTGCCAATGGCTTGGTCGGCCTAATGGCGAGTTTTCCGGGAGTGGGATGGGTGTGATAGCGAATGGCACTTTCTTTGAAATCACGATCTGGCATCGGGTTTCCTTAGGCTTACGTCAGCGAGTAATGTCGACTGATAGCGTGAGTAATTTGTGTGCAGCTAGCTTAATGGATCATCGAGGGAAATGTAACGCTTGATGCTTGGGTCGCAAGAAAAAGTAGCGCCGCAGAATTCGGTAGATCTTATCAGTAGATGCGCCAGAGATCTGTCCCGTGTGAATCGAGCGGTGTTGCCGTTTGGCCGACCTGACTATAAAAGAGAGGTCACCCGCCCCAATAGTTGCTATGCTTCGCGCACTAAGATCTGAGCCGAGGTGCCCATCGCAATAAGGCGGTTCAAGGCGCTGGCTGGGTCCAAGTGTAGTGCCTGTCATCACACCCAATACCAAGAACTGGACGCTTTCAACGACTCTTACCAAGGACAGTCAACCGCTCACTCATGACCCTTGAAGCAACGCTGTTGTTCGCAGCGACTATATTCGCGATTTCTATGACACCTGGTTTGTGCATGACCCTGGCGTTCACGCTCGGTATGCGCTTCGGTTACCGTCGCACTCTGTGGATGATGGCGGGCGAACTGGCTGGTGTGGCTACGGTAGCGATCAGTGTCGCGCTTGGGGTCGTCCGAGTTGTGGCCTGGCAGCCGGACGCGTTGCAATGGCTGACCTGGATCGGCGCTGCTTATCTTCTTTTCGTTGGGATATCCATGTGGCGGCAGGCGGGCGCTACGGAACTGGGTAGTGCGGCCGCGCAAAGCATAGCCCCTATCAAACTGGCGGTGCTGGGGTATTCCACCGCGGTGTTGAATCCAAAAGGATGGGCGTTCTTGATTGCGATACTGCCGGGTTTTCTGACTGACAATCAAAGCATTGCGTCGCAGCTGGCTATCCTGATCCCTATTTTTCTCGTGTCTGAGTTTGTGGCAATGAGTTTGTATGCGACGGGTGGAAAAACACTCGCCCAGTGGGTGTCATCGCCGGGCCAAGCGGAATTGATGAATAAGGTGGCGGCGGCGATGATCATTCTGATCAGTCTATGGTTTGTGGCGGGAGTCTAAGTGATGAAATGGCAACCCACTAAGGGGTCTCGAAGAAGTCGCCAACAGCCAAGGCTCGAAGTGGGAGCCACGGTGGTGGTCGGGATTGTGGATCTTAATAGTCACGGTGAAGGCGTTGCTCGGCATCATGGCGAAGTGATTTTTGTGCCGGGCGTGTGGCATGGTGAGCACGCACAGATCGTTATTACAGGTCGCCAAAAATCCTACGCCCAGGGCAGGGTCGAGGTGCTTGTGCAGGCTCATCAGGATCGCCGCGAGCCCCCATGTGGTGTGCATGGATTTGACTCGGTGCATTGCGGTGGCTGCGCGTGGCTTTTTATGGCGTATTCGGCTCAGCTAGAGGCGAAGCAGGCACGCGTGCAAGCGCTATGTGATCACAGGCACTGGCCTTCGGCCAAGCCGATTCAACCCTCTGATCAAGAGTTAGGGTATCGCAACAGGGCGCAGTTCAAGGCAACGTCCAGCGCATTGGGCTTTGTAGCGGCCAGCAGTGACGCGGTGGTCGATGTCACACATTGCCCCGTCTTATCTGATCACAATAATGAGCTGTTGCATCAGATTCGGCAGCAAGATCTGGCGATTGGCAAGCGGCGTAAGCGTTGGCTCACGATTGATATCGAGGATGGTCTTGCGCTTGAGCAGGTATCTTACAATCAACGATTGCCGTTCAGACAAGGCAATACCGCGCAGAATGAATGGATGCAAGCTTGGCTGCGCCAGCATGTGCATTCGCTTCCGCGTGGGCTCGCGACATTAGAGTTGTTCGCCGGTTCTGGTAATTTCACGCATGAGTTGGTTGCTGCTGGTGTAGGGCCGCTGGTGGCTGCCGAAGTATCGGCCGAGGCCTTGGTGGAGCTCGCCGCGAGCTTACCCGAAGTCACTGCGCTTGAACTTGACCTGATCGGTGGGTTATCGGGCAAACAGATTGCCGAGGCCCTCCCGAACGCGAAGTTACTGGTGCTTGATCCGCCGCGCGAGGGGTTTGCGGGGTTATCGATGTTGGTCGATTCACTCTCGCATCTGCAATGGATTGTTTACATCAGTTGTGATTTGGCAAGTTTTCAGCGCGATGTCGAAGGTCTTGACCCCCGGTTCGAGTTGATCGAACTTCAGCCCATTGACCTTTATCCGCAAACTCCGCATGTCGAAGTGCTTAGCTTTTGGTCTCGCCGCGCACGCTGAGCCTGCATGCACTCATCTACGATCACAATGTCAGTAGGGCCCGT
>DOVB01000206.1:2704-3743 GCA_003520285.1 Halieaceae bacterium | reverse complement strand
TTAGACAGTGTCGGCTAATCTGTCGTATGCTGAACCCTACCTGATACGGTCCTGACCTGTCCTGTTTTTTCGGAGGAGCACTGACTCTCAGAGAGGTGCGTATGCCGGTTGGTCCAGAGAACTGATATCTAGCATTGGGAACTCGCCGTTCGAGCCCCGACCACTGGCCCGTAAGTCGATTAAAGCAAAGGGGAGTGAATGAAAGCACATGACAGCCTCGCGCGATTTCTGCATCGCTTACCGGTGTTCGACAAGCTCGATCTAAGATCGTGCGAGCAGTTGCTGAAGCTATCGACAGTGCTGAGCTACGGCTCGCGGCAAGTTGTTCAGAGCAGTGGCCAAACGCATCATCATCTCTACATCGTGGTGACTGGTCAGTTGCAGATGGTTGCCAATTCTGAAAATGGTGGCGAAATGACGGTGGCCATATTTGGCCCCGGAAGTATGAGCAGCTGGGTGGCCTTGTATCATGACACGCCTGCGATGCGCAGCGTGGTTGCGCAAGCCGATACGCGATTGATTGCGATTCCCGCGGAAGTGATGCGACAGCTCTTGGTTGAAAACCCTTACTTGTATCCGTTGGTGCTCAACCTTGAAGCGAAACGTTTTAGATCGGCACTGAATTGGCAACAGTTAGTCTTAAATCCAGACCGAACTCGACGAATCGCCGCGCTGTTGCTCATGTTTCTCGGAATCAGTGGCGACGAGAGTGAGTATCCAACGCTGCAGCTCACGCACGCGCAGTTGCTCGTCTCTGCTCAATGCTCGCGACAGATGCTTCATGTGTCTTTAAAAACCTTGCAAAGTCGTGGGCTGATCCGCCAATCTTACGGCGCAATCCATATTTTGAATAAAGCTGGTTTGCAGGAATTTGCCGCGGCGGTTGAATCTTAATCGGTGAGTATTGAAGGTTCAGTGAAGTGTGGTCGCGGCGTCGCAGTTGGCCAATTCTGAGCGTATCAGTGGGTTGTGGTCGCGGTGTTTTAGTAGATGAGTTTTGAGCGTATCGATCAGTTGTGGTCACAGCGTTTTAGTCGGT
>DOVB01000206.1:0-2531 GCA_003520285.1 Halieaceae bacterium | reverse complement strand
TGAGCGTATCAGTGGGTTGTGGTCGCGGCGTCTTAGTCGGTCAGTTTTGAGCGCAACTGTTTGAGCTGTCCACGCTGTGTCTTTTTGTCCATTCGTTTGCGTTGAGAGCTGCGTGTTGGGGCAGTAGCGCGGCGAGGTTTGGGTTTGAAACTTGCGCTGACAATGAGGGCTTTGAGTCGTTTTAACGCGTCTTCTCGATTCGATTCCTGAGTTCTGAAACGTTGTGCCTTGATCACTATCACACCCTCTTTAGTGATGCGGTGATCACGCAGTTTCAGCACGCTCTGCTTAAGCTCGTCGGGTAGGCTGGATGCAACAACATTAAATTGCAGATGAATGGCAGTAGACACTTTATTCACATTTTGCCCGCCAGCACCCTGTGCTCGGATTGCGCTGAGACTGATTTCATCCAGCGGTATTTGCACGGTGTTGTTAATGACTAGCATGAACGGGTACTCAAAGGGCCCCTGCATTTACAGGGGCGTTGTTGACATCTTGCTAAGTCGCGGTGCTATGTACACCCCGATTTACCTTGCCTAGTGTTGACTGTTTACAGCGTCTTCAGCCATTTGTTTGGCGGTTTTGTAGTCTGCCTTACCGTTAACGGCACGTGGGACGGCATCGACTTGCACATAATGCTTGGGCGCCTTGTAATCCGCAAGATTGCTGCGAATATAGTCTTTCAGCGCGGCTGGGTCGGTCGCTCCATTGGGGCGAATCGAGTAAACCGCGGTCACTGCCTGGCCAAACTTGGGATCGGGCAAACCGACCACCAAGCAGTCGTAAACCTCTGGATGCGATTTCATGGCTTCTTCGACTTCTTCAGGGTAAATCTTTTCGCCACCACTGTTGATGCAAGTAGAACCGCGGCCTAGTAGGATGATGCTGCCGTCGGCTTCGATTCGCGCGTAGTCGCCCGGCACGGTGTAACGAACGCCATCTATGGTTTTAAATGTGGCATCACTCTTCACTGGGTCTTTATAGTATCCAAGGGGCACCAGCAGCGCACTACACAAGAGACCAGTTTCGCCAGAGCCAGGCGTCACCTCGGTGCCATCGTCTTTTAACACTTTTGTTAATGGAGACAGCTGAAAACTGGCGGTTTTGGCATCGTTCACATTGGCGCGATTGACGACCGATGAAGCGAACGAACCTTCTGATGCGCCCATACTATCGATAATGGTGATATCCATAGCCTGCAGCAGTTTCGCTTTGGTTTCACTCGAGAACATCACGCCACTAGACGAAATGCGGCGCATGGCATCGAGCTGGTAAGGGCGGTTGCGCTCATTGGCACGCGCGAGTTCATCGGTGATTGGTGTGGCAAAGGCGTCTCCCACAATCGCCATTTCGGTCACATGTTCGCGTTCAGCCAGTGAGAGCAGAGCCTCAGCCGAGAACGATCGGTTATCGTAAACCACCACAGTACCACCAATGCTGAGGGGCATCAGCGCACCAATCCACATGCCGGTGCCATGCATCAGTGGGCAGGCAGGGATACTGCGGGGGCTTAGACCATTCACATCGAGTGAGGCAATGCCGTCGATCACATTTTCTGGCCGCTCCGGTGCCTCGAGGCCAGCGTACTGCATTGCGAGACTGGTAAGTAATTGCGAAAAGATACCTTGCTCGTACATGACGCCTTTGGGGTTCCCCGTGGTGCCACCGGTATAGATCATGTAAATATCGTTTGCTTCGTGCGTGCGTCGTGGCAGTGGTGGCTGATTGTGCCAGGCGTCTTGAAAGGCAATGACATCGCGCAGCTCAGCTGACTGCGCTGTGCTTTCGCCAATTTCTATAAAAGCCCGCACCTTGGGCAACTCGTCTTGAATCGTCACCAGCCGATCAGCGAAGCTACTCTGATAGATCACCAGCTCAGCATCACTATTGGTGATCAAATACGAGAGCTCATTTTGCAGATAGCGATAGTTCACATTCACGGGACACATGCCGGATTTGAAGGCGGCGTACTGTGCAAGTAGATACTCGGCGCAGTTAAATGAGTAAATGGCAATTTTGCTTCCCGGCTGCAGACCCTGCTGCTGATAGCATGAAGCAAGCTGCGCCGCGCGATCATCAAATTCGCGCCAGGTCAGGCGTTGATCGCCATCCACCAATGCCTCTGCAGAAGGTTTGAAATCAGCGATGGATTCCCATAGCGCGGCAAAATGCCAGTTGAGTGGTTGGGTCATAGCGCTTGTCGTCCTTATTAGTTATGGCCCCCCAATTTAGCACAATGGGTCGACCCGAAATCAACCGTTTTCGGACATCATTTATGGCTTGGATGCTCGTTGGTGCTAGATAGACGCTCGTTGGTGCTTCATCGACTCCTGTTACCGCTGCACGTGCTTTGGTTAAAGGCTCCGTGTTGCTTCATCGACTCTTGTTCCAGCTTGATGGATACTCGTTCTTGCGGCCGCTGTTTCATAGACTCGTGTTGTTGCCTGATGGGCTCTCGTCACTGATTCAACGGCGCGTGACACCGATCGATTTCGAGCGTTTCCATAAGTATGTCGTAAAAGGCGACATGA
>DOVB01000151.1 GCA_003520285.1 Halieaceae bacterium | reverse complement strand
TCAGAAGGCGTCGCAAACGCCTGCCAAATCTGGAACACGGCAGATGAATCAGGATCTTTGGGCTCACCTGGCTCGAGTAGATTGGTCTGGATTTTGTTAATCAGCTTCTTTAGGGTCTTCTCGCTATCGAACAAGGGAATCGTGTTACCGTAGCTTTTACTCATCTTGCGCCCATCGAGTCCCTGCAGGGTCGACGTATCCTGATCGACCACCGCCTCGGGGAGCACCAGCAACTCGCCGTAGTGATGATTGAACCGACTCGCAATATCCCGCGCCATTTCGATGTGCTGAATTTGATCGCGACCGACTGGGACATGCGTCGCCTGAAACATCAAAATATCTGCAGACATAAGCAGTGGGTAACTAAATAGGCCCATCGTAATACCAAGATCTTGATCGGCCCCGCGCGCCTCGTTATCTGCGACTGCCGCTTTGTAGGCATGAGCCCTATTCATGAGTCCTTTCGCAGCCGAGCAAGACAAAATCCAACACAGCTCCATAATTTCTGGGACATCAGACTGCCGATAAAACACCGTCCGGCTGGGATCGAGCCCCAGCGCAAGCCAAGTCGCCGCGATCTCTCTTGAGGACTGACGGACGCGTGCGGGATCTTGGCACTTAATCAGCGCATGGTAATCAGCGAGGAACAAGAACGACTCTGTATCTGCGCGAGTCGATGCCTCGATACAGGGTGCGATGGCACCGACGTAATTGCCCAAATGGGGTGTTCCAGTAGTGGTTATGCCGGTCAATACCCGCTGTGGTGTCACCATAATTCGTTAACCTTGTGGCAGAGCTTGATGATGAGAAAAATAATACTGCAAGACGGTTGCCAGCGACTCAATATCTTTTGTGCCGGCTAACTCTCGAATTGAATGCATGGCAAAGGTGGGGACACCGATATCGAGCGTTTGCACGCCTATCTCGCCTGCTGTAATTGGGCCTATCGTGCTACCACATGCCATATCGCTGCGCACTACGAAGGACTGGACTGGCACCTCGCAACGCTGCGCCAAATCCTTGAAATAGCCGCTGGTGATTGAATTCGTCGCATAGCGCTGATTTGAGTTCAGTTTGATCACAGGCCCATGATTGAGGAGAGGGCCATGATTGTCATCATGCCGGTCAGCGAAGTTGGGGTGAATACCGTGAGCGTTGTCACATGAGATCATTATCGACCGCTGCAGTAGCTCATTTAACGCCGCTCGATCAGGCTCTATTTGAGCCAAAAGCTGAGCCAGCATGGGACCACTCGCACCCACAGCCGAGACACTCCCAACCTCTTCGTGATCATTACATACCATCACCGCAGTGCAATCACCGCTTGATTCGATCAAGGCACGCATACCAAGGTAGCAAGAAAGCAGATTATCGAGCCGAGCGGACGCCAAGAACTCGCCTTGCCAGCCCAGCACACTCGGCCCTTGGGTATCATAGAAACACAGTTCGTAATCAAGGACTTGATCAACCTCGACAGCTTGCTCGGCGAGTTCCGATTGCAGCAGGCCTCGGATCGACCAATCACTCATGTTTTGACCCACTAGCGGGACAATGTCAGTTTGCGGATTGATACTGCGACTGCGGTTGGCTTCTCGGTCTAGGTGAATCGCGAGACTGGGAATGATCGCTATGGCGCGCTTAAAGTCGACCAGCGCTGACCCAACACTGCCCTGACGTTGATAACTCACTCGCCCGGCCAGCGACAAATCGCGGTCAAACCAAGGATTCAGCAGCGCCCCTCCATAAACCTCAACGCCCAGCTGAGCATAACCTTGACTGTTTTTTTCGGGCTTCGGCTTCACCATTAAGGTCGGGCTATCTGTGTGCGCACCGGCTAGCGCAATACCACGCGCCTGCCAGCCCTCTGGCCCAACCACCAGCGCCATAATAGTACTGCCATTACCAACGCGATAGTACTTGCCGCCCGGGAGTACCGGCTGCGAATAGTCAAGCGCCTGAAAACCCGCGGTCTGCAGCTGCGCCTTTAATACTTCTACTGCATGGAAAGGCGTTACAGCTCGCTTCAAAAAATCCATCAGCCCTTCAGTCACCGCTACCATAGTTACTCCGTCGTCTTATCGATAAGGTCGTGGCGCAGTTGCAATCGCTTCAGCAAGCTCGAGGTATCCCAGCGCCCGCCACCCATCGATTGTACATCTGCGTAATAGTGATCAACTTGCTCTGTCAATGGTATCTCGATCGCGTTTGCGGCGGCGACTGATTTCACCAAACCCAAATCTTTTCGCATCCAGTCAACGGCAAAGCCGTGTTCGTAGTGTCCGGCTAACATGCTCGTAGACCGGTTTTCCATCTGCCACGACTGAGCAGCACCCTGCCGGATCACCTCGATGACGGCCTCGGTATCGAGCCCAACTCTCTCCGAAAAATTCAGGGCCTCGGAGAGTCCCTGAACGACGCCGGCAATACAAATCTGATTCACCATTTTTGCTAACTGGCCACTGCCGGCCGGACCGAGCAGACGAACGCACTTGGCATAACTGAGAAGAACATGTTCGACCTGAGCGAAGATCTCAGCATCACCACCGCACATAATCGTTAAGGCACCCTTTTCTGCCCCAACTTGACCACCTGATACGGGGGCATCAACAAAGCCGACTTCGCCCAGTCGCGCCACTGCAAAAAGCTCTCGAGCCAAGTCAGCACTTGCTGTGGTGTGATCTACTAACACACTGCCAGGCCGCATCACCTTCAGGACACCGGTATCTCCCAGCGTCATCGCTCTGACGTCGTCATCGTTACCAACACACAAACACACCACGTCGGAGCCAAGAGCCGCCTCCTGTGGGGTATCGGCAACGCTTCCTCGAAACTGATCCTGCCAGCGCAGCGCGGTCGCCGCAGTACGGTTATACACACGCACGTCATAACCTTTCGACTGAAGATGTCCCGCCATGGGGAAACCCATAACACCCAGCCCAATAAACCCGATTTTCATAACAGTGCGCCTTTCATACCAGTGTTAATAACAGAAGCATGCCGAGTACAAGCCGATACCACATGAAAGGTCGCAAGCCTACTCGATCGAGAATTCTGAGGAATACAGTGATGCAGCTATATGCCGTGATCCCAGCAAGGGCTGCAGCCATCAGTAAGAGCGACCAATCTACCGCACTCTCTTGGGCAACAAGGTCAACTGTTTTCAGGACCCCAGCGCCGAAAATAACCGGGATAGACATCAAGAATGAAGTCCTTGCAGCAGACTGATAGCTCATCCCAAGAAGCAACCCCGCAGTGAGGGTGATTCCCGAACGCGATACGCC
>DOVB01000229.1 GCA_003520285.1 Halieaceae bacterium | reverse complement strand
CCTCTGACGCGGGGGCGCCCATAGCATGGTAGATGTGCTTCCGTGGCACAAGTCACTTGTTCAGCGCTTGGTCGAGCAAAAAACCAACGGACGCCTCGCTCACGCTATTTTGATTGACGCGCAATCGAACGAAGAGGCTCTGTTGCTCGCGCGCAGTGTGCCTGGATACTTACTGTGCGACCAGCGCTCGAACTGCGGTAAATGCCGTTTCTGTGGTTTTCTAGCTCAGGGCGCGCACCCCGATATGCGTCTTTTGACCCCAGAGGGGACGTCTAAAGAAATTAAGATCGATCAGGTGAGGCAACTGCTCGCGTTCGGAGAACAGACGGCCACCTATCCCGCCGGCAAGGTTGCCGTCCTGGCCCCGGCAAATGGGCTCAATCGAAACTCAGCAAACTCTTTATTGAAGTTCCTAGAAGAACCCCCCGAGAATACTTTTATTGTATTGGTGTGTGGCGGGCGTGCCACGCTGCCGGCGACGTTAATGAGTCGTTGTCAGCTGTTGAAAGTAGAAAGGCCCAGTGAGGCACAGTCAATCGAGTATTTGAACACACTCGGGATGAGCGATGATATTGCGAGAGCAGCACTCGATCTGAGTGGCAATAGACCAATTCTGGCGGCCCAGATCGAGCGAGAGGGCGGACTAGATAAATTCCGACGCTTCATCTCAGCTGCCGATGCCGCGTTCGACGGAGGTGGATCACTGCGGTCGCTGGCGATCGCTGCCGAGGGCCTCACCAGCGTCATCGTGCTGGATTGTCTTGAATCCCGCTTGCATCAGTTGGCGCGTCATCGAGTGAACGCCGGCACAGATACTGCGCCACTCCTTGAGTGGCAGCAGCGCTTAAGTGTGCTTCGCGAAGCGCTCTTAAAGTCACCTAACATCAGCATCCCCTTGGCGTTAGAACAAGTTTATGTAAGTATTCATTCTTAGCGTCGGCTTTAGCGAGAATGCCAATGGAGACAACGTCGTCAACAAGCGGTGGGCAGGGTTTACTCTCGCTTACCATCAATGATGTTTCAGTATTGTATTCCGCGTACATGCCTTTTCTACGCAACGGTGGCTTGTTCGCCCCAACTTCTAAATATTACGCGATCGGTGACGAGGTTTTTATGTTGCTGAGCCTAATGGACGAGCCCGAGAAAATTCCGGTTACAGGGCAGGTGGTTTGGATTACACCGATCGCTCCCCAAGGCAATAGAGTGTCCGGTATTGGAGTCCATTTTAGTGATAATGATGTCGCCGTTAAGAAACGAATCGAACATCATCTAGCTGGAATGCTCGACTCGCCAAAGTCTACCCACACCCTCTGACCCATGCCTCAGCCTTGGATTGGCGTTATCGAGGGGTTCTATGGCCGAGAGTGGTGTCGAAGTGATCGTCTCGCAGCTGCGCAGTGGTTCGCTGCCCTTGGGTTTGACACTTATATCTATGCCCCTAAATCAGATCGCTACTTGCGACAAGAGTGGCGTAATCCCTTCTCGCCAGATCATCTCGCATTCTTGAGCGAGCAGTCCGCTCGATACCAGGCGGCGGGGGTTCGGTGGGGGTTGGGTTTGTCTCCTAGCGGAATCAATGCTGGCCTTTCAAAGGCCGACTGGCATGCTCTTGAGACAAAATTGGCGCAGATTGCATCCTGTAACCCATCGTGCCTAGCCTTGCTATTTGATGATATGCAAGTTTTGAGTCAGCACGCCGCGGGCTATCAGGCAGAGTTGATTGAGCGAGTTAACGCACAATACCCAGCGATTCCGCTGTTGGTTTGCCCGACCTACTACAGCGAGGATCCTGTTCTTGAGCGATTGTTTGGTGCGAGGCCGGAAGGATACATTCAGACCGTCAAGGCCGCGCTCCCCTCAAACAGTAGCGTGTTCTGGACAGGCCCTCTCGTTTGCTCTGAACAGTTGACTCAGCATGATATTGATCGCGCGCAATCACTGTGGGGCGACGCGCTCGTCATTTGGGATAATTATCCGGTTAACGATGGCCGTGAGCGATCACAGCATCTCTATCTGAAGCCTCTGGCGCATCGCAGTGAGGGGGTCTCGAATCTGTCGGGTCACTTGTGTAACCCCATGAATCAACCGCGGCTCTCGTTGTTGGGGCTCAGTGGTTTGTCATCCTTGCACGACCTCCGGGATCGTCATCAAATTAAAGAAGTGTTAGATGCGGTGCTTGGCCGAGACTTCTCAGCTTGGCTTTACGACTGGGCAGAGGTTTTCGAGAGTAAAACTTTGAATGAGATTAATCGCAGTGAGGGCGCTCAGATTCGGCGACAGCTCGCTCAGTTCAAAGAGCCCGCTGTCGCAGAGTTCAGGGATTGGTTAGAGGGGGGCTATGCGTTTGATCCTGCTTGTCTCACGTAGAAGTCGCATTGTTGTATAAATTCGGTTTCTAGACTCAAAGTCGCTGCGTGATGTTGAACGCACTGTACCTCTGTGGCACAATCGCGTCCCTTGATTGAGCTGTCGTTACTGATCCCAGTATCACAGCCTTAAGCAAACGCGGAAGTGGCGAAATTGGTAGACGCACTGGATTTAGGTTCCAGCGCCGCGAGGCGTGAGAGTTCGAGTCTCTCCTTCCGCACCATATAAGGGTTCTCAGGTAGTTATCACGACTTGAGATCACTGATTCTAGAGGAAATTGAATGCAAGTATCACTCGAAACGACGTCAGGTCTTGAGCGTCGTATGACTGTTGGTGTTCCGGCTCAGCGCATCGAAGACGAAGTCACCAAGCGATTGCAGCAGGGTGCCCAGAATGTGCGAAT
>DOVB01000123.1 GCA_003520285.1 Halieaceae bacterium | reverse complement strand
GAGGCGCTTATTGCGGGTGAGGTCGAGCAAGACCGGTTCGCGAGTTGGCTCGATTATTATCGTAAAGAGCGCCGCAGAGAGCGACTACAGCAGACTCGAAAATTGATTGGATCGGCGAGGTTTGAGCAAGAGGCTCGGATTGAGCAGGAAATTAAGTCAGATCCTTTGTAGCACTCTTAACTCTTATTCGGTGGGCTCGCAGACCTATCGCGGCGCAGCCACACCGCAAGCCTAACGTGAAACTTCTGGCCCTTACTCGCCGGGCTCGCAGACTCTCCGAAAGCCGGCAGCCACAAAAGGAATCATATGGTCGTAAGCGGCCTGAAAGTCACTCGATCGGCACTGCCCGTTAGAGAGCGTATCGATCCGTTCTGTTTGCGCGAAGGTCAGTGTGAGCGCACCCGATAAATTGTGGTAGCACCAATATAAGTCTCTGTCACTGGCCTGAGGCAGGGCCTGGCGCAGGGCGTCAATGAACTCATGAACCAGATCATCGAACAGCTTGCTCATCATCCGCTTGCCCCAATAGGTGCTGTTGTTGACGTAGGCAATCAGCGCCAGATAGTGGCGCCAGCCGGGATCTGCATTCTCTTGAGTCAGTTCTAGCGGCCTTAAAAATGCCTCTATGATTTGTTCGACCGTCGGGCCTGCGGGTGCAGCTGACTCTTGAACCCGTCGCAGGGCTTCTAAGCGAGATTCATTCAACAGCGCAGCACGTCGCTCAAAGACGGCATTAAACAAGGCAATCTTTTTGCCAAAATGGTAGTTCGCAAGTGCGACATCTACACCAGCTTGGCTGGCAATCTGCCGGAGGGTGACACCGTCATAACCGCGCTCGGCAAAGAGGGCTTCGGCAGAGTCTAGAATACGATCTCTTTTACTGGTTGCAGTCACTGAATCGTCCATCGATGCGATTCGGTCACTGTAGCATAAACTGTGTTTCAACGCTTGTTGAAAACCGCCTGATTTCTCTGCACAATGCGGTAAACCCTGACCACTAAGAAGAATAGTATGGATGGTGAAGTTTTTAAGTATGCGCTGGTCGCCTGCTATGTGATCGCAATCTACGGTCTCTCTTGGGTGGGCATGCGGCGTACCCATTCAGTCGAGTCATTTTCGATCGGCAACAAAGATATGCATCCTGTGTTGATTGGGATTACTCTGGCCGCTTCGATCTCATCGACAGCAACCTTCGTCATCAATCCGGGGTTTGTGTATGTGCATGGGTTAAGCGCGTTTTTACATTACGGTGTCGCTGGGTCGCTCGGAATCGCGGCAGCGTTTTTGGTACTGACGCGAGGGTTTCTCCGAGTCGGTGAGACGCATCAAGCGCTGACGATTCCGGGGTGGATCTTTCATCGCTATCAGCATCGCGGCTTGAGCTTGTTCTTTGCCTGTCTGAACCTACTCTCGATTACATTTGTGGTGCTCATTTTGGTGGGATGCAGTCTTTTGGTCACCGGATTGTTTCCAGTTGATCAAAAAACCGCGCTCGTGGGTGTGTTGCTGTTTGTGTTTTCGTACGTTTTGATGGGAGGCACCTACGCACACGCGTATACCAATACCATTCAGGGCCTGATGATGATTGGCGTGACCGGTTTAATCGTTGTGGGTGGATGGCATCACTTCGATGGGGATGTGATGGGATCTCTGCGATCGGTCGGTGTCGACTATGCGAGTGCGTTTAACCCATCGAGTTCTCTGTACTTTGATCTTTTCTCTGTCTTCATCAGCGGTTTCATCGTGACCTTTGCACTGATGATGCAACCCCATATTTTGACCAAGGTCTTGTATCTTCGCAGTGAGCGAGATATTGGGCTTTTCATCGGTACCACGGTCGGCGTCGGCGCCATTTTTATGTTGATGTTGTTGATTGGATTTTACGCGCGCTTGTCGGGTTTAGAGGTCGAATCCCAAGATGCCGTGGTTCGCGAGTATTTGCTGAGTGAATTTTCGGGTTCGGTTTGGGGGGACATCACCACCACTTTTGTCTTCATTACCCTGTTGGCAGCGGGTATGAGCACACTCGATGGGATTCTCGTATCGCTGTCGGCGATGGTAGTGAACGATATCGCGAAGCCCTTCATGACGTCGCCGACGGACGGCCTAGCTTTATCACGCTGGGTGCTGGTTGCCGAGGGAATTCTGGGTTTAGCGCTGGCATGGAATCCGCCTCCGATCATTGGGATTTTTGCGCAAAAAGGCGTCTACGGATTGGCTGCCGCGTCTGTGGTGCCGGTCGTCTTTGGTGTGCTGCTGAAGCGTCCGATACCGCTGTGGGTCGTTTTCTCAAGTGCTGTCGTGGGCTTATGCCTGCACCTTGGACTCAATCTATTTGCCGGCGTAGCAAACCCTGCGATATCGGCGGCCTGGGGCATTATTGGCGCCTTTGCTGTCGGATTGGCGGGGCTGTGGGTGACGCGTCCAGTCTCACCCTAGTACACTAGATTAACTTGGACTATTACAGCGCAAATCAACAAATGATTTGAACGTACCCTGGGAGGCAGCCCTTATGTATCAGGATATTTTTTATCAAAGCCACGATGGGCTGATCTTGTATGCCCGCGACTACCCATGTACTGCATCGCAATCACAGACCGCACCAACCGTGCTGTGCATGCATGGGCTATCGCGTAACTCGATGGATTTTGCGGGTCTGGCCGAGGCGCTGTCGGAAAATTATCGAGTGATCGCCGTAGATCAGCGCGGTCGCGGTCGGTCTGAATACGATTCAAATCCGGCGAACTATCAGCCGGCAGTGTATTGCCAAGACATGTTCACTTTACTCGATACCTTGGGTATTGAGCGGGTGTCTCTCATTGGGACATCAATGGGCGGTATTATGAGCTTTATCATGACCACAATGGCACCGGATCGGATTCAGGCTATGGTCATTAACGACATCGGTCCGGAAGTGGATCCTGTCGGCCTCGCCCGAATCCAAGCTTATGTGGGTAAATTAGCACCACCCACTATCTGGAATGAGGCGGTAGAGCAAGTTCGCGCTATTAATGGCCCTGCATTCCCAGATTTTAGCGACGAAGACTGGGCTCAGTTTGCACGCAACCTGTACTGTGAAGAGAGCGATGGCAGTTTACGGTTGGATTACGACGCAAATATTGCCAAACCGATGGACGCCTCTCAAGGTGCAGCAGTACCCCCGGATCTGTGGCAGTTTTTTGACGCCTGTCAGAGCAAGCCGATGTTACTGATTCATGGCGCACTCTCAGACATTTTGAATGATGAGTGCGTCGCTAAGATGCACCAGCGCCATCCAAGTCTTGAATACTTGCGGTTGAGTCATCGTGGCCACGCGCCGACGCTCGATGAGCCCGAATCCAGAGTCGCTATTACGACCTTTCTTGAGGCATGGGCCTAAGTGCCTCTCGTCTGCTTGCTAAAACAGGCTTGACC
>DOVB01000237.1 GCA_003520285.1 Halieaceae bacterium | reverse complement strand
ACGGGGTATAAGGTCGCCGGGACACCATCGCGCAAACGCAGCGCATTCAGCATAAATTCGGCTTTCAGGCTTGCTGGATCAAGCGTGCGCACCAGTGCTCTGCGGTCGTTATGGCGGGGTGTCATATAGCACTCCGGCATACGTTGTTTGGCAGTGCGCACTACCGACTCCGAGCTGCTCAGCTTGCCGTGTGCGCCCGCGCCGATACCGTAGTAGTCACCAAATTGCCAATAATTCAGATTATGTTGGCACTGCTGTTGTGGTTTGGCGTAGGCCGAAACTTCATATCTTTGGTAGCCTCGCTCGTGTAGTAAGTGCTCACCTGCATCAGCGATGTCAGCCGTATAGTCATCGTCGGGTAGTATTGGCGGTTGCGAGTAAAACACTGTGTTGGGCTCGATCGTCAGTTGATACCAAGAGATATGGCCAGTATCGAATGCCAGTGCTGCAGACAAATCAGTGAGTGCCTGCGCAATGGTTTGTCCAGGAAGCCCATACATCAGGTCAATATTGATGCGATCAAAGCCCGTGTTCTGAGCGGCTGTAATGGCGGCTCTGGCCTCGTCGCTCGAATGCACGCGCCCCAGTTGGTGCAGCTTCACGTCATCGAACGATTGAACGCCAATCGAGAGACGATTCACCCCAGCACTTTTATAGCCCTTAAATTTCGCGTACTCGGAGCTGCCTGGATTAGCCTCCATCGTGATTTCTATGCCATTACTTAAGGAGAGTCGTTGATCAATCCCCCTAAGTAATTGTTCGATGGCGTCCACACTCAATAAACTGGGTGTGCCACCGCCAATGAAGATGCTGGTGATTGCTCGCGCGCCATAGGTTTCGATATCATCGTCAAGATCGGCAAGCATTGCCGCAATCATTTGTTGTTCGGGCAGCTGCTTTTGCTCGGATACATGGGAATTAAAATCACAATAGGGACATTTACGTTCACACCACGGTAGATGCAGGTAAAGCCCGGTGCCGCTGACTGTGATCATGTCAGAGGGTCGCGCAGCATAGCCAATAATCGTTGTGCGGCTTTGGCTCGATGACTGATGCGGTTTTTGAGTTCTGGAGCAAGCTCTGCAGCGGATGCGTTCTGATCTGGGCAGAAAAAGATCGGGTCATAGCCGAACCCCCCGGTGCCTTTGGGTTCGGCCGTGATCAGACCGTCCCATCGAGCCTGTGCAATGATCGGATCTGGGTCGTGCGCGGTTCTAACCACCACCAGAGTGCAGTGGAAGTGCGCTGGCCATGGTCCGTCACCTTTAGTCTTCAGTGCATCGAGTAAGGCGGCGCGATTACCCGCATCGCTGCCATCGCCATAGCGAGCAGAATAGATACCCGGCGCTCCCTGCAAACAGTCAACACAGAGCCCAGAATCATCGGCGATGGCAGGCAATGAGGACACCTCTGCCGCGTGGCGAGCTTTGATAAGCGCGTTTTCTATAAAGCTCAGGCCAGTCTCTTCTGGCCCGATAATGCCAAGGTCTGTTTGTGTTACCAGGGTAATCTGAGCGTGCGCCAGCACGGCGGCAAGTTCGGCCAGCTTGCCGCTATTGCCACTCGCGAGCACCATCCTACTCATGAATGTACATTTGGTGCTGCAGGTGGTGGGAATAGGTTGTACTACTGTTTTCCGCTCTAAAGTCGAGGTAGAAGTGCCGGTACTCTTCGTTGATAAACTTAAATGGCGCAATATAGTAAACGGCATCGCCCTCTTTGATCTCTTTGAACTCGAGTGTGTCCGATCGTATCAGGTCACTGGTGGTGCCCTGGACTCGCATCGCTCTGGGCTCGGTCACGGGGGATTCATCGGGGTAATATCGCAATGACAGCATCAAGATGCCATGTCGCTTACCACGAGTGATCTGATACTGCGCGGCCACTTCTGGTGTTAGGAATGTGGTGTTGACGAAACTGTAGTGCAGCTCATAGGGCCCAAACCGCTCTGACATTTGGGCACTGACGGACGGACTTATGAGCAATAAAATGAGGCAGAAAAGGTAAGGCATTGAGATCCCATTATCGGCTGATGTGATAGATCGCGGTGGTCGCGAACAGATTGGGTCGGATGCCTGCAAGTACGTTGCTGATCACGCCGTCGCCGACCATTTCGCGCTGTTGAATGATAATGCCTTTTTGGGCGCACAGGGCTTCAAAATCACGGACCGTACAAAAATGAATATTCGGGGTGTCGTACCAGTTGTGAGGCAGAAACTTCGATACCGGCATTCTGCCTCGAGTCCCCAAATGCAGACGGCAGCGCCAATGCGCAAAATTGGGGAAAGTCACGATGCCGCGTCGTCCGATACGCAGCATTTCATCGAGCACTTTGTCTGGGTAGTGGAGCACTTGGAGTGCGTGGGCCATGACGACAACATCGAAACTGTGATCGGGGAAGTTCCCAAGACCCGCATCCATATTCTGCTCGACGACATCGATACCCCGAGACAGAGCTCGGGTAATATTGTCGGGATCGATCTCTAAACCAAGACCTTGAGTGCTGTGCGAGTCTCGGAGCTGCGCTAGAAATTCACCATCACCGCACCCTAAGTCGAGCACTTTTGATTGCTTCGGTATCCACCGCTGGATTTGAGTCAGATCCACTCTCATACAGAGCCCACCTCGATTCGCTGCAAGTAGGCACTGAGTACCGCATGATAACGCGGGATGGGAAGAAGAAAGGCGTCATGGCCCTCGTTGGCCTCTATCTCGGCGTAACTGACAGGTCGGTCGGCGGCGATGAGCGCATTGGTGATCTCTACCGAGCGCCTTGGCGGAAATCGCCAGTCGGTTGAAAAGCTCACGACTAAAAACTGGGCCTGGGTGGTGGCAAAAGCGGCGACCGGGTCGCCATTCCAGTTGGCGGCAAGATCAAAGTAATCCAGCGCGCGGGTCATCAGAATATAGGTATTGGCATCGAAGTTGGTTGAAAACTGTGATCCTTGATAGCGAAGGTAGCTCTCAACCTGAAATTCGATGGCATCGTCGCTATTGGCTGCCAAACTGCCGGAGCGAATATCACGACCAAATTTTTGCGCCATCGCATCGTCCGATAAATAAGTGACATGCCCGACCATTCTTGCTAGCGCGAGTCCCTGTGCCGGGTTGGTTTGATGCGATTGATAGTAGCCACCGTGAAACTCGGGATCAGCCTGAATAGCTTGGCGTGCAATTTCGTTAAAGGCGATATTTTGTGCTGAAAGATCTAAGGCAGAAGCAATCACCAGGCAGTATCTGAT
>DOVB01000064.1:2621-3741 GCA_003520285.1 Halieaceae bacterium | reverse complement strand
ACTTATCCTCTGCCTGCGCCATTTCTGGTGATGGCCACTCAAAACTCGCTCGATCAAGAGGGGACTTATCCTTTACCCGAGGCTCAGCTGGATCGCTTTTTGATGAAGCTTGATATTGATTATCCGGATCGTGAGGCTGATCTGGCGATTCTGGACTTGCAGCATAAAGAAGAAAGCGGGCTTTCGCCTTTTGATTTGACGCTGACATTGGATCAAGTTGCAGCAGCTCAGAGTGAAATCAGCAAAATCAATGTGTCGAAGGCGATCGCCGGGTATATTGTTGATCTGGTTCAGGCGACCAGGCACCCGGAACGCTATGGTGAGGATCTGCAGCGCTGGATTCGTCGTGGCTCTAGTGCAAGAGCGACTTTGGCTCTGCATCGAACAGCGCGCGCCTCGGCCTGGTTAGACGGGCGAGATTACGTGACACCTGACGATGTTCGGAGTGTGTTGGTGCCCTGTTTATCGCACCGGATTCATCTGAGCTACGACGCGGTGGTCGCTTCAGTGAGCGCGTCGGAGGTCATCGATGCGCTTGCACAACACGTCACAGCGCTTTGAACAGGGTACCTTGGAGGCCCGCGCTTACACCTCGTTGAGTCGGCTGCTGGAGGCTCGCCACTGGGGCATGTTTAATGGTGGCCGGCGCGTACCGTACTCGAACCAACAAGAACAGGGCTTAAGCCGTTCGGCAAAAAGTGGACGCGGCACCGATTTTCTGGAGCTCCAGCCCTATCAGCCGGGAGATGATGTTCGGCACATGGATTGGAAAGCGACGGCACGCGTTGGTGCACCGTGGCTGAGAGCGTTTGAGCAGGAGCGGCAGCGCCACTGCAGTGTCATTGTAGACCAGCGATCGTGTTTATTTTTTGGTTCGATGGCCTATACCAAATCCCTATTAGCAGCTGAATTGGCGGCGATTACTGCTTGGGATCATCTGCTGCTGGGTTACTCCGTGCGCCTCGTTATTCTGTCTGATGAGCAGGTTGATGAGGGTGATGTGCTGTACTCTGTCGAACGCTTGAGTGAGCGACTGGGTTTGTTAGCTCGCTGCAATCAACAGCTTGGTGCTTGGCACTCTCAATCCTATTCTGGATCTATCGCTGAAGCGATCGAGAAA
>DOVB01000064.1:0-2327 GCA_003520285.1 Halieaceae bacterium | reverse complement strand
GCCTTTGATGTGCTGTGCCGAACTTTTCACGGGGCGCTTTATCGAGTTGATTCGGGCAACTCCGCTTCAGCGGCTTACCATGAGCAGGCCGGATTTGGACGTTTCTTAAGTGATCAAAGTGATGTTTCCAGAGCATAGTGCGCTTGATCCTTTTTATGAGCCCTCTATCGAGGTAGTGGTAAGCTTGTGGCCCCAAACTTGGCTTTGGTGGTTGGTACTTGCAGTTCTCATGGCATTTTTTGCGCGATCAATTTGGCGACGAGGTCTACGATGGTGGCAGGATCGCTATCGCCGAGAGGCTCTGGTACGCTTGCTGGCGTTCGAGTCATTACCGGCTGATGACAGATTTCTGCGCTCTCACGAACTGTTAAAGATTGTTGCCACTCACTGCTATGGGCGCACGCGAATCGTGTCAATCGATGAAGCGCAGTGGTATCGTTTTCTGAACGCCAACGCGCCGCAACCTCTTTTCGATCCGGCACTTGTGGTTGATATTTATGCTGCACTGTATCAAGAGCGGCCTCTCACTGAGACGCAACTAAGCACCTACTCCCGCCAGTGTCGCGCTTGGATATTAGAACACCAAGTGAGGGAGTCATGAGTTTCGAGTCACCTTGGATTCTGTGGGCGCTGATCTTGCCATTCGCCTGGCGCTGGCTCGGGCCGTGGCGGGGATTCATACCCAAGCTCTGGTTGCCAGTACTCGCTGAGATGGACCTCGACCCCAAGTCTCACAATGGTGTTTCATCTAGGTCTTGGGTCGATCGCATTCCACTGTTGATCTGGGCCTGTATAGTGGTCGCGCTGGCGAATCCAATGCAGTCTTCGTCGTTGACCATCGAAGCGCCATCGGGTCGCGATATTCAGGTAGTGATGGATACCTCCCAATCGATGGAGAGCTCAGATATGGCTGCGGCAGAGGGCGAGTTTATCTCCCGCCTAACGGCTGTAAAACAGGCTCTGCTAAGTTTCTCCGAGCAGCGGGAGGGTGATCGTTTGGGTTTGATCACCTTTGGCGAGCAGTCATTTGTGCTCACTCAGATCACCGATAATCGGTCGTTATGGGCTTACATGCTGTCCGGTTTGGAAACGGGGTTCACTGGTGATAGTACCCGTTTGGGTGATGCTTTAGGCTACGCGACAGCTTTGTTTCTGGAAGCACCCGCCGCGCGGCAAGTGATTATTTTAATGACTGATGGCAATGACACCGGTAGCGACTTACCACCATTAGAGGCTGGACGACTGGCGGCGGCACTGAATGTTCGGCTGCATATCATCGCTGTGGGCGCCGAAGAGGATCAATTAGACCCGATCAATGTATCTTTGTTGGCCCGAATTGCACACGAGTCTGGAGGAGAGTTTTATCGGGCCCAGTCACAGTCGGATTTCGACGCTATCTGGCGCTCATTTGACACTGCGGAGCCGATTCAAGAACGGACCCAAGTGGTCGTCACTCACACGTCATGGTCTGCGTGGCCTTTGGGCGGAGCCCTGCTACTCAGCGTCGTGATGCCCTTTGCGGCAGGTATGGTCCGATCTAAAGCAGGAGGGCAGTCATGACGCTATGGTTCGAGAGACCCCTGTTGCTACTGTGCTTGATACCCCTAGTCGTGTTGTTCGTTTGGTTGGGGCGCCGTTCTCGACGAACACAGGCAGCGATTGAGTTGATGCCATCGGTACTCAGGGCAGCACTGGTAAACTCTCAGCCTTGGCGTGGTGGTTATGCCGCGCGATTATTGTGGTTGGTGTTAGCGAGTGCTTTGGTCGTTGCACTGTCGTCACCTAAAGTCCTAATGCAGAGTGAAGCAGCTGATTGGTCCAAGGCTACTTGGATTGTCGTGGTTGACCTCAGCGCTGAGACGCTCGCAGCCCCCCAGAGTGTCAAATCACTGCAGTCACGCGTGAATCAGTTGGTTGAATCGAAAAATGGCGCTGCGATTGGTCTGGTTGCCTTGGCTGGTTCTGCACATTGGGTGCTGCCGCCGACGCAGGACGTAACACTGTTGAAACGATATTTGTATGCGCTTGATGCCAGCCTAATGCCCTTGCCTGGTTGGGACTTTCAGGCAGCGCTAACCTTGTTGAGCAAAACATCCACGTTCTCTGATGGCGCCCCCATCATTCTTATCACCACGCAGCAACGCGCTCTGCAATCAGTACAGCGCCTCTCTTCGAGTGGGTTGAATGCACCCATACTGACTTGGGCGTGGGATTCTGATGTGCCAGCACAGAGTATTGCTCGATCGGCAGTTGCATTAGTTCAGGGTGAGCGGGGAGGGACAACCGACTTGGCACCTGTTGTGCTTGTGACCGCACTCGTCGTGTTG